>CAYMCX010000046.1:0-6097 GCA_964389145.1 uncultured Candidatus Saccharibacteria bacterium | reverse complement strand
GGTTGCCGATCTTAAAAAATATATAAACAAGTTACCGGAAGGTGTTTCATGGATCTACTACGACATGGAACGCGGAATGACACCTGCAGAGGAGATTGGTTCGCCGATTGTCGCAGTAAAGGAATTTGCCGATATTGCTCACAAAGCAGGAAAAAAGATGGGATTTGGGCCCACCCATGTAATTTATGACGGTATGGAAAAAAGTGGCAATCTAGCTGAAATTTTACCTTATGTAGATAAAGTTTCGTATCAAGGACAAAATGTATTAACCGCAATGAGTGAGGACGAATTCGTAAGCTTTATACAGAAAAAATCTAGCTATATTAAAGAATTAAACTCCAAAAATAATTCCGACGTAAAATTTTACTTACAACTTTGGAACCCCCAACAACCCCCCGAAACAATGATACGAATATTTAAAAAACTATACGACCTGAGTGCTATAGATTACGCAGGAACCGGTGGACTTCGTACCGCTTCCGAAGTTGAAACTGTTTTAAAAGGACTACGCTAAGTGTTCCAGTGAATTCCAAATCTTGTAAGAATATATTTAAATAAAGCAAAAGGGTGTTTTAATGCCTTAATCCAGGAAGACATGGGAAGGCGATCTATGCTTTTAGTAATAGTACCCGCCTTGAAGGACAAGGCATCTTCAATAAATACAGGTATGTAGGGATGAATCATCTCGGGTAGTTTTGCTATAGTTTGGTACTCAATCTCTTTACTTTCCCTAGATAAAGTTTTCGCACCTCCAGTAATTTTACACTCGTACGTGTGGTATTCCTTTTTGTCGTTACGCGTATATACTGCAATTTTCCGCACTAGTTTTACATTAAACCCCGTCTCTTCAAAGACCTCTCTGATGCACGCATCTTCTGGAGATTCGTTCTTTTCGATACCGCCGCCGGGAAATACCCAAATCGGAATATCACATCTCTTGACCATCAGAACCTCGTTGTTGTTATTATTGAAAATCAAACCGAACGACCCGTCCATACTGTTATTATATCTCATACAATCTCGTTGCTTAGTAGTCGTTCCTAAAAAAGAGCCCGGACGTACGATGATTACACACCTGACGTCCGGGTTAAGAATCAAAATTTAGACTTTATCCCCGCCGGGTTAGTTCGGGGTGTCTAAGGTCCTACTTGTGGGTATGGTACTCACCAGTTTGACCAGTCCTCTTGAGATTCTCATACATTTTTTCAATGTCGATCCCAGACTTAAGACACTTAGCAATGTCATCCGGGGGATAGTTGAAAGCTTTATGATAATCCCAGTACTGATCGTTGGTGACACTAATCTGAATCATCCTCCCTCCACAGTTGTTACACCATATCAGGGGATGCAGATTAATGTACCCACACTGGGTACATCTTCGTACCCAACGGCGCTGCCCGGTACCTTTAGTCGAAAACGCTCATAGGCAATTTTTCTCCTTTCCTATGCGTATTATGGGTCTATTTTATCACGACCTCAAAACATAGCGTAAGTAGGCTTTTTATAAAGAAAATATGTATAATCTAGCCAATGGTTCTAAACAAATCCTCAATTTTGAATAATTTTCACTACTATACCTATGGCAAAATACCACGGTTACTAGTACATTCAGGCACACACGGCGACGAATACGAGATAATCGATATAGTGGCAGATGCCTTGGAAAGATACAAAGCAGATCTCCCGTCCTTTATTTTCGTTCCCAGAGTTTCTCCTTCTGCAGTGGAGCTTAGGACCAGAGAAAACACAAATGGTTATGATCTCAACAGACAGTTTAAAACCGATTCTACTGAACTTGAGGTACTTGAGAATCTTAAAATAGTCGAAAGGGGACCTTTCGATCTGTTTGTGACGTTTCACGAAGACCCTCTTTGTACGGCTTACTACATGTATGATGTCGGCTCGGACGAATTGGACAGAACATACGTTGTAGAAAACAATGCAACACTTCAAAAGCATGGAATCGAGCTTTATAGCGGGGTTGATGACCCCTTAGATGAGAATTTAAATCACGAATTTGTTAACGGCTATAAAAAGTTTGCTCATAATGCGATTGTAGAAGAAGACGGTATGATATCCACCTGGGCGCTTAATAAAAAGCTTGCAAAAGACTGCTGGATTCCGGAAGTTCCCGGGAGGGCAAGTATCGAGACTAAAAAATTTCTTGTTGATAACATCTTTAAAAACCTGATTCTAGAATATTTTAAGAGGAATAACCATGAGTAACTTCTGGAAAACATTAGACAGACCAATCACAGTTTTAGCACCAATGGACGACGTCACTGACTTTGTGTTCCGAGAAGTAATTGCTACTACGGCCAAACCTGACGTTTTATTCACAGAATTTACCAGTATAGACGGCTTGTTTTCAAAAGGTCACGAGAAAACTGCCCAAAAACTTAGATACAGCGCGGTTCAAAAACCCCTTGTTGCTCAAATATGGGGAAATGATCCCAAACGCTTTGCAAATGCAGCCAAACTAATTAAAGAGCTTGGAATAGACGGAATAGATATAAACATGGGGTGCCCGGATAGATCTGTTATGAAAAAACAATCGGGCGCAGCAATGATAAACAACAAAGTGTTGGCAGAAGAAATTATAAATGCAATTAAATCCACGGCTCCTGATATTCCGCTTAGTATTAAAACACGTTTGGATAAAGAACCGGCTCTAACTGAGGAGTGGTTGAGATTTTTACTATCGCAAAATATCCAAGCTTTAATACTTCACGGAAGAACTGCCAAAGTAAAATCGAAAGGTAACGCAAACTGGGATGAAATTTCCAAAGCCGTAAAACTTAGAAATGAAATTAACGCTGATGTAATCGTAATCGGAAATGGCGACGTGAAAAGTTACAAAGAAATCCTCGATAAGAAGGAGGAATACGGCGTAGACGGTGTGATGGTAGGAAGAGGAATATTTCAAAATCCCTGGCTATTCGAAAAAAACGAAACATCAGTTGAGCATTCCCAAAGAGAGTATATAAGCCTTCTAAGAAAACACCTCGATTTATACGATAAAACCTGGGGAGAAACTAAAAGTTTTCAACAGATTAGAAAATTCTTTAAAATTTATGTTAAGGGGTTTGCGGGTGCTGATGCCATGAGAATTAAACTAATGGAATGCAAAGACTACGCTTCAGCAATTACAGTTTTAAACGAAATTTAGTAAGTTTTTGCAAAAAGAACCCGTCTTTCACTCTTTTCGCCACTATAAACGCATTTCCCATCTTCAGCAGGTGTGTCAAAAGGTATGCATCTAATTGTCGCGCCGGTTTCTTCCTTAATCTTGTTTTCCACATCCTCAGAACCGCACCAATGAGCCAAAATAAACTTTTTGTTAGCAATTTCCTCTTTGAACTCTTCCCACGTGTCTACGCTTACTGTATTTGAACTTAACCTTTCCTTTGCAGAGGCCAGCATTCCATCCTGAATCGTAGTAAGTAGCTCACCTAAGGTAGAGTTTAACTTATCCAAACTAACCGTAAGTTTTTCACCGGTATCGCGCCTTACAAGAATAACTGATCCATCTTTAATATCTCGGGGACCTACTTCCATGCGTAGGGGAACACCTTTCTTTTCCCACTTATAAAACTTGTCCCCAACTCGTGTGTCAGCGTAATCAATTTTTACTCTAAATTCGCCAAGCGTACCCTTTAGTTTTTCGATAAACTGATTTACATCTTCCTTGTCGGTCTCTTTGGGCCAAACAGGAACGATGATAACTTGAATAGGGGCCAGTCTAGGAGGAAGTTTCAACCCTTTATCGTCACTATGGACCATTATTACTCCCCCTATAGTTCTTGTGCTAAGACCCCAGCTTGTCTGACCACACAATTGAGAAACCCCATCCTCGTCGGAGTAGGATATTCCAAATGCTTTAGAAAAGTTTGTTCCCAAATTATGAGAAGTACCAAATTGAAGTGCTTTACCATCCTGCATCATTGCTTCGATAGTGTAAGTAATATGAGCTCCTGCAAACTTTTCATTGTTTGTTTTCTGTCCGGATATTACAGGAACCGCTAAATATTCTTCTGAGAAATCCTTATAAACCTTAAGCATCTGCCTGGCTTTTTCGTCAGCTTCTTCCACATTTTTATGCGCAGTGTGACCCTCTTGCCATAAAAATTCGGTTGTTCTTAAAAATAATCTTGGGCGCACTTCCCATCTAACAACATTTGCCCATTGGTTTATAAGCAAAGGTAAATCCCGGTGAGATACAATCCATCTGGAAAACGCGTCATACATTATAGTTTCAGATGTAGGTCTAATTATCAGATTTTCCTGCAACTTCTTGCCACCGGCAAAAGTTACAACGGCAACTTCAGGAGAAAATCCCTCAATATGGCTTTCTTCCTTTTTTAAAAAAGATTCGGGAATTAATAGAGGAAAGTAGGCGTTTTCGGCACCTGTGGCTTTAATTCGTGAATCCAGTTCTTTTTGAATACCCTCCCACAACGCGTAACCGTAGGGCTTAATAATCATTGTGCCTTTTGCAGGGCCATGCTCCGCCAAGTCAGCTACTTCAACAATATCCAAATACCAATCGGAAAAGGACACATCTCTAGGTGTGATTTTCTTTTCTTCATGTTTATCTACGGCCTGTTTTTTTGTATCCACAATAAGTATTTTAGCCTAATGTAGGAAAAAGCGCTACAGTAAGTAAAATAATATAATTTACTCCCTTCGTTTAATAAAATGTGATAGCATTAAATAGTGGAAGAAGCGAATGCAACGTTTAATAACATTTTAATGAGTCTGTTGAAAGAACTGTACACCACTTTAGGTCCCAGTGATCTATCTTCTCCGCTTTCCGTAACATTAAAATTTGACGATTCACAACGTATAACATCTTTTTTAAATTTAAAGGTGGGCGACAAACTAACATCTCCCTCGCCAGGTCTTGCTGAAAAGCTAAACCTTATTTCTCAACAAATATTGGAATTACCCGATACATATAAACTAAAGGAATGTAAACTTAGTGTGGAGGCCGGCGGAAAAATGGATTTTGCCCCTGTTTATCTAGTTTCTTAGCTTTCTTTTACTAATAACTCCTTTTGCTTTCTTGTCATACTTTTAATCTCATATTCCCTCTTCATTGCAAGAGATTTTGAGGGCTGCTCTTCTCTATAAATCAATTTCACCGGTCTGCGTGATTTTGTATACTTTGCGCCCAAAACGCCAAAATTATGCTCCCGGACACGAGAAGCAAGATCAGTAGTGTAACCACAATAATAAGTCTTGTCAGAGCATTCAACTATATATGTGTAATAAACCATTATTTAAATACTATCAGATTATTAAGGTCCCATTACTATGATAGAATTTAACCATGTACAATATAAAAATTATTGCACTATTAGCGTCCCTTATAGGCCTTGCTACTCTCTCGTATTTATTCATCAAACTAGACAAATCCAACAATGTACCAAGAAGCGACATCAAACAAGAGGAACTTGCTTCCTCAGACATGGTGGTTATCGACAACCCTCAGCCATATCAAATTGTTAAAAGCCCGTTAAAAGTTACGGGAAAAGCCCGCGGTGGGTGGTTCTTTGAAGGTGACTTTCCGATAACTTTGTATTATGGGGTGTGAGATGATTTTGTAACAACATATGCTACAGCTCAAGGTGATTGGATGACTGATGAGTTTGTCGACTTTGCAGCAACAATCGAATTCCCGCCACTTTATGCAGAGGAAGGCATTCTAGAATTAACCAAAAACAACCCCTCAGATATCAGGGAACTGGATAGCTTTGTAAGAATTCCTGTGAAATTCCGTTAATAAACTTGAACAATAATTTAAAAGTGTACATAATATATACATGAAAACAAACAGTACAAATATTTTATTAGTAATGTCAGTTGTTCTACTTTTTGGGTTCCTTTTGGGGTATTTACTTAAAGAGGCTCAGATAAGCGAGGTTTCAGCCTTATTAAAACCTAAAGTAGCACCAATTGCTGCTACTTGTTC
Source organism: uncultured Candidatus Saccharibacteria bacterium (assembly GCA_964389145.1). Classification (GTDB taxonomy): domain Bacteria; phylum Patescibacteriota; class WWE3; order UBA101185; family UBA10185; genus CAYMCX01. The sequence continues at coordinate 123 of CAYMCX010000046.1, read as the reverse complement.
CTACAATGGAAAGGCCTATCAAGAAGGGGACAGCTTTCCCGCTATAGATGGGTGCAATAACTGCGGTTGTTCAGACGGCAAGGTCGTTTGTACCTTGATGGCCTGCTCCAACTAAATATATTT
>CAYMCX010000045.1:0-6224 GCA_964389145.1 uncultured Candidatus Saccharibacteria bacterium | reverse complement strand
ATTTGGTTCGTAATGGGTTTGAGAGGGGTTAATGCTTGCTGAATCGGGAGTTCTTTCCCATTCGGACATTCCATTTTCAAACGATCCATTAGGTGCCAAGTTTAAGGCAGGGTTAAACGAGAGTATTTGCCACAACCCGCCATCAATTCTATAAAACATATCTTTTACACCGCTTTCAAGGTCTGTTGCTTGGAGATCGAACGTAACTATGGATTTGTACCACCCGTTGTTGCCATCGGGGGATGCAGGAGTCATTGTGTGGGTAGTGGCTGGGGGTGTTATGTCATTAGCGTATGCAGGGGATTGTGCGACGGAAAACGTCAATAAAATAGTAAGAACGGAAAGTACCGCTTTGCTTGTAAATCCAATTGTATTTTGGGTAAAGGAAAGAGGTTTGGGCATTACGTTAATGTTAATGGATTTCGCGCGGAATGACAATTGACAATAGAGTGACCTATAGTATATAATACGGGTATCTTAATTGAAAGGAGGTTTTTGGCCAATGTGTGGCGAAACCTGACTTTTCCGGTCTGGCAGGCGGTTGCCTGTTAACTCTTTCCCCACCTACGTGGGTCCATACCGGTAAGTAAAGAGGTCTAAGACCTGCTAATAAGGAGCGAGGCGGAGCGCAGATCAAGCAAATTATTACCCGCACGCTTTTAGCAGGATCCTTCGATAAATCGTTTCGAGGTCCCAATTTCAAGTTTTTCTTAATTCCACACCACTAAAAGGCGGCCAATGTCTTGAGAAGACTAAAGGCATTTTTGGGAGAAGAAAAACGGGGAAGCAAGATTTTGAGATGGTTTTGTAGCTATTATTATTTAATCGCCCGTCCGATCAAAAAAGGAGCGTAAGCAATGATCTTTTTGATATAACCCACGGGGGCACCAAAAACCGTGCTGAATAGAGAACCTGGCTAGTTCTCACTCGAGCGGCAGTGATTGTATGACGAGAGCCCCATCATACAGTTGCTGCCGCGAACTTTTTTTAAACCACTTTTTATAACCTCCCAATCTTGTATAATAGCTTGTATGCCCGTTCAAACTCTTGATGAAACTACCCAGAATACCGATGAAGATGTTTCTTTGATTCCAACTAGCGATCAGTTGACTGTTTTTGTTAATAAAAAGGTGCTTGAAATTGATCAGTCCAGTAGGGGTAATTTTGGACGTAGGATCGAAGCAGGAATACGAAGAGTGAGGGAAAACCCTGAGGTAAGGGATATATTTGAACATCCAACGCCTGATTTGTACGCAAAAATGATTACATCGCTCGAGATGGAATATATGCCGGAGCTAATATTTGGCGCCATGGAAAGGGGACGTCCTTTCAGGAGCGCTTATGTAGAGAGTGCCGCAGTTAGCTTTGTAATTAGATCCTCAATTATTGATCTCTGTGAAGAGCGAGCCCAGCAAACAGAAACTTCAGAGAAAAACTTGGAGTGGATGCGCATGCTAAACCTCGCTTTAACCCATGCGGAATTTTCTGGACGGGATCCAATACTATTTAATACTCGTTCGGTCACTGCGCAGGAAAGGGGAGATTTCTATCTTTTAAACACTGAAATATTCGGTGCACTTTCCTCATTTGGTGCACACGATCCCAAGGGATTTGAAAGAATTTATAATTATATTTCTAAGCTTGCTGACTTGAGAGCAAAAGCATATTCAGACAGAGAAGTGCAATTTCCGAATGAATCGTCGCGTGATGAGTTTGACCGCAGGAAATTTGCAGAAGAAATTAGAGGATTTTATTATATGGATAAGAGTGGGCTGCGTGCAGAAATACTTGCAGAAGTGTTGGTGTCCAAAGTTATTGAAAACGCCGATTTAGCTGAAATAACTACTCCTGACGGTTTTTCTGTGACCGATATTCATATTGGTAGGGCCACAGCTCAAATGGATAGAGATGGAATAATGGATTGGGGTATTTGGGGAAAAGTACGGCTACCAGATGGTATGGAGTTTGAAGATTTATTATTGGGAATTGATGTTAAGGCGGAAGGTGCTGAAAAGGGCATGTCATTGGGAAATTCCGTAACTACCTCGATGGGAGTAGAACGCGCAACTATAGCCCTGACATCGTTGCATAGGGAATATGGTGAAGACGGTGTTCCGGTTCTGGTTAAGGATGGGGATGAAACAGGAAAAAGTATTTCTCAAAGCGCGACAAACTTTGTTTTAGAACATGGCGTATCTATACTAGGCGTAAGAATTCCTTGGGGATCTGATTATAGCTTTGAGAGACGCCGCTACGAGAACAAAGGCATCTATCCGTTTGGGGATATGCAGGATGAGCAAAAGTGGACAGAAGATGTTAAAATATCAGCAGATTTGCTTGGGAATGCGGTAAAACAGACCATAGAATCGTCGTTGGGGCGATACAAAATCAGAGAGGAGGCACATGGCAGCTAGCTCGCAGACTACTGGACAGGTCGCAAAGACCGGCGGAGATGTTCCTGCTACGGCGCTTCTTTATACATGCGTAAGCATGCAGGCTCCTTCCTTGAAGGGACTCTCTTCGAAGGCAGCTCATCTTGTAATGAAGCACGTGACTTTTGCACCGTCCAAGTAATTTCTTGATCGTGTGGAGAGAATGGATCAAGCCCTTCTTCGTAGTACTTTTTACGGGGAAGGGCGTTTTTTATAAATAACTAGTGATATAACCTTCAAAACAAGCTATAATCCTGCTTATGCAGCTAGGAATCATTGGATTACCCAACGTAGGAAAATCAACGTTATTTAATGCCCTTTTAAAACGCCAACAAGCTTTGGCCGCTAACTATCCTTTTGCAACAATTGAACCCAATGTAGGTGTAGTTGAAGTGCCGGACGAGAGGTTGGAAAAACTGGCTGAGATTGTTCGATCTGAGTTTGGTCAACGAAAAGGGGATAGGGAACTGCCAGAAAAAATTATCCCCGCCGTTATTAAGTTTTATGACATAGCGGGCTTGGTAAAGGGTGCTTCTCAGGGAGAGGGCTTAGGAAATCAGTTTTTAAGCCACATCCGCGAGGTGGATGCAATAATTCAGGTTGTTAGGGCTTTTTCCGATGAAAATGTTATAAGAGCAGGTGCCATCGAGCCTAAAAGTGATATTGAAACTATTAATACCGAGCTTGGTTTGGCAGATCTACAGGTATTAAATAAGAAAATAGATACATTTGAGGGGGAGGTAAAGCGGTTTAGAACTCCCGAGAACCTTAAAAAAATGGAATTGTATAAGCTTTTACAGTCAACTTTGGATAAGGGCGGTCTTACAAACACTTTAGATCTGTCTAACGACAATAGAATCCTAATAAAAGACCTAAATTTGCTTACCCTAAAGCCCATGATTTATGTCTTAAATGTAGATGAAGGGGATTTGAACAAAGATCTTACCCATAGTGTTAATTTACAGGATGGGGAATACATAATATTGTGCGCAAAAATTGAATCAGAGTTAAGTTCCCTAGATTCTGCCGATTCCGCGGAATATATGAAGGAACTTGGATTAAAGGAAAATGGCTTAGATCAGGTTATTAGGCGCGGATATGATTTGTTAGGATTGCAGACCTTTCTGACCGCAGGTCCCAAGGAAGTAAGGGCGTGGACTATTAATAAGGGTGCTAAAGCTCCGGAGGCCGCAGGTACTATACATACGGACTTCGAAAGAGGCTTCATCTCCGCCGAGATAATTGCGTACTCGGACCTCGTCTTATCCGGGGGATGGAAATGTGCCCGTGACAAAGGTCTTATTAGGACAGAAGGAAAAACCTACGTTATGAAGGACGGGGATGTTGTTGAATTCAGATTTAGTGTTTAAGCTGTGTTAACAACGGGATATTGCTTTTAAAGCCCTTTTAGGTTAATATTTCAAAGCTTTACGCAAGATATCTTCATCATTCTATTATTATTAGAATGGTTGAACTAGACAAAGACGTGAGCCTGCCTGTATAATCAAGCAGCTAAAGGGAAAGTTAGGGTTTATATTTAGGAATATTTTTATATGAAAAGTTACGAATTAATGACGATTACAAAGTTGAATACCGGTGAAGAAGGTGCCAGGAACATCTCAAATGAAATCAAGGATCTTATCTCCAAGCAAAAAGGTAAGGTTATGAACGATGATTTTTGGGGTAAGAGGAAATTTGCCTTCAAAGTAGGCGCCGAAACCGAAGGTTTTTACGATGTGATCAAGTTTGAGATGGAACCGGAAGAAGTGGAAAAAATGCAGTTGAAGCTTAAAACAATGGACAGTTTAGTTAGATATTTGGTTACCGCTGAGTAGGGTTCAGCAAGGAGGATATTAATGTCTAGAAGCGTTAATAAAGTTATTTTGATTGGTAATCTAACAAAAGATCCGGAAGTAAGGTACACTCCTCAGGGAAATGCAGTTGCTAGTTTTAGTATCGCGACTAATAGAGAGTGGACTGTCGAAGGTAACAAAAAAGAAGTAGTGGATTTTCATAATGTCGTTTCTTGGAACAAGCTCGCGGAACTTTGTGGTCAGTTATTGAGTAAGGGTTCCAAAGTATATGTAGAGGGTAGACTTCAAACCAGAGATTGGGTCACAGAAGATGGTCAAAAGAGATATAAGACCGAAGTTGTAATTGACGAAATGATTGTTCTTTCCAGTAAAAGACCTGGAGAGGCTAGTGGGGGCGGGGAAGGTGAAGTTACAGAACACGCACCTGAAGAGCCTCAGAATTTTGAAGATATTGATTTAGATCAAGTTTTGTCCGGAGGACAACCAGAATAAACATGCCAAGAGCCGCAAGTAAATCAAAACCAAAGAGATCCTCATTAAGAGGGAAGAAAGTCGCAACAGTTTGCTACTTTACTCAAACCAATTCAACACCTGACTACAAGGATGTGTTGGTGCTAAAGAGATTCATCTCCGACAGAAGTAAGATTCTTCACAAAAGTATCACAGGTCTGACTTCTCAGAACCAGAGATCACTTTCAGGCGCTATTAAGAGAGCCAGGTATATGGCCCTTCTTCCCTATACGGACAAGCACGCGCTTTAACTTCTATAAAGAGAGTTTTATAGGTAAACGAAAATAAAAACCCGGTTAATCCCGGGTTTTTTGTGATATCATTTTTACATGCCAGTACTGTCCATTTACTTTGGTACTTCAGAGATTTCCTTGCTTGCGGTTAACACACCGGTCGACTACAGGTTGTTCAATTACCCTTATTTTATTAAAGACGAGAGTTTTGTTAGAGAAGTTATAAAACTGGCATCTAAGGAGTTGGGCTTTAAAACTGCAGGAGTTCCTATTGTATGTAGTGGTTTTCCAAGTGTTTACGGTGCAGATTTCTTGGGCGCAGCTGCCTCTGCAACGTTAGACATGCTCCTACCAAAATATACCGGGCTAACCCCGGTGTTTGTAAGTCCTTCCACGGTAATATCTTCGGGAGGGTTCTACTCAACTCTAAATCCCAGTTTCATTAACGATGATAACCTATCACCTTATTACGACATGTCGCTGTATCCTCACATTGTTCACGTGGATAATTTGGATCAGCTTAACGCCGATCACGTAATACGATTCTTCTCGAAGGATCTCATAGTGTCCGACGGTTCTGTTCCCGTAGTTTTTACCGGAGACAGGTTTAGTACCTCATATAAGGACAATACAACGTCATTTATGCTACTTTTCGACTTGCTTAAGTCTCCTGGGGTATACGACATAAAATTAGATACGCGAAACGCACTCCCAAACCTAGCAATGCTAAATGCATATAGTCCTGAGTACTCATCTCTTGTTCAAGAGTACAAATACGACTCATTAGGCACACTTGTGAACTCTCCTGGCTCTGTTGAGTGTTTAGTTGAGAATGAGGATGGTACTTCACAGATAATAGAGGTGGCGCAAGATTCAATTTTTACGATTCCAATGCTTGAGAGTTCTCTTGTCAGAATTTTACTAAAGGGCCCTGGGATAGGCAGTGTTGAAAAGAAAGTTAGAGGTGGAAGATTAGGCCTTGTTATAGACACTAGAATAAAAAGTGATCCCAAGACTTTTAACATCGACTACTTTGAAAATGGTTACAAGATGTGGGAAGAAAGGGTAAAAGAAGCGCTATGTACATACCTATAGATAGAAAAGTCACATACAAAAACGACATTTTCCTGGAGCGGGCGCTTCCAAATTCGGGGTATTTGACCGCACAGATAGGTGAACAGGTTAAACCTTTTTCGAAATTAGGAATGACGAAAGTGTCGTATCAAAGAACTATA
>CAYMCX010000044.1:2613-6634 GCA_964389145.1 uncultured Candidatus Saccharibacteria bacterium | reverse complement strand
AAAAAGGTTGGGGGTTTTGATATGCCAGGTCTTATTATTCCTTTCGTAAAGATAAGCTACGCAGCAATATTTATGGGCTTCTTCCTCTACATACCGTTGAAACTTTTAGACCAAATCGTATTTGATACAACAAGAACCTTAAACTTGCTAATTTTGACCTTCATAGCAGGCACAGCCGGTATGGTTTCGTACCTACTTTTCACAAAAATTTTAAAAGTAGAAGAGGTAGAACTGTTCTATAGGTTGATGAGAAAGCTAAAACTGGTAAAATCCCAATATGTCCCAGCAACAGATTAGAAATTTCTGCATTATAGCCCACATAGATCACGGAAAATCCACACTCGCGGATAGATTTCTGGAGATTACCCATACCATAGAAAAACGCGATATGAAGGCACAAACGCTGGATTCTATGGACCTGGAAAGAGAAAAAGGCATTACCATAAAACTCAAGGCTGTCAGAATGGCCTACAAATCAGGTCAAACCGATTACCAGCTCAATCTTATTGATACCCCGGGACACGTTGATTTCTCATATGAAGTATCCCGTTCCCTGGCAGCCTGCGAAGGAGCTGTTCTTGTTGTAGACGCAAGTCAAGGGATCCAAGCGCAAACCGTTTCAAACGTTTATAAAGCAATTGATGCCGGATTAAAAATAATTCCAGTTCTAAATAAAATTGATCTTCCAGGGAGTAGTTTAGAAGAAACTGAACAGGACATTGTAAAAACGTTTGGCTTTAAAGAAGAAGAGATTATGAGGGTTTCAGCAAAAACCGGGGAAGGTATTTACGAACTTCTGGAAGAAATTGTTAAAAGAGTTCCGGCACCTAAAGGAAACACGGACAAAGTAGCACGTGCACTAATTTTTGATACTTTTTATGATGAGTTTTTAGGTGTTGTTGCAGCGGTAAAAGTAGAAGACGGAAAATTTGATACACAACTCATTTCTAAAAAACAAAAATTAACCTACCTGGCCACCAAGGCCGAGGCTACCCCTGAAAGTATCGGAGTTTTTATTCCCCAAAGAAAAGATGTAAAAGTATTAAACACGGGGGAGGTTGGATTTATCGCAACGGGGTTTAAGGATATTCATTCAGTAAGAGTTGGTGACACTGTCGCTGCAAGCAGAACCGCAGAACAATTGCCCGGCTACAAAGAAGTAAAACCATTCGTTTTTATTTCTATATTTCCTATTGAAAACGATAAATTCCCGCAGCTTAGAGAAGCTTTAGATAAACTATCACTATCAGATTCCTCATTAAGTTACGAGCCGGAAAGTTCAAGTGCTTTGGGGTTTGGATTTAAGTGCGGATTTTTGGGGCTTCTACACGCAGATATTATTCAGGAAAGGCTGGAACGAGAGTACAACTTACAATTGATTTCCACTATTCCGTCGGTGGAATATAGAGTAGTCATGGTAAGCGGAGGAATTGAAGAAGTTAAATCCCCTGCTGAATTTCCGGACCCAACAAGAATACAGCAAATACTAGAACCCTGGATTTCAATGACTATTGTATCTCCTGTGGAATATGTTGGAGGTGTGATTACACTTTGTGAAGACAGACGCGGTGTAATGAAAAAAATGGAATATCCAACAGAGACCAGGGTTGTGTTCGAGTATGAACTCCCACTGTCAGAACTTGTATATAACTTTTTTGATGAACTTAAAACAGTATCCTCAGGATTTGCGAGCCTTGATTACGAATTTTCCGAATACAAACCGGTTGTTGCTGTAAAACTGGATATTTTAGTTCACGGGGAAATCGTGCCACCTCTTTCCCATATCGTATTAAAAGAAAAAGCTGCCGAACACGGTAAAGCGCTTTTGGCCAAATTAAAAGAGGTAATCCCAAGACAACAGTTTAAGGTAGCCCTGCAGGCAGCGATAGGAGGAAAGGTCTTGGCAAGGGAAGACATCCCCGCAGTTCGCAAAGATGTCTTGGCAAAAATGTCCGGAGGACATAGAGAACGAAAAGATAAACTTTTGGATATTCAGAAAAAAGGTAAGGAAAGAATGAAAAGACTTGGGAAAGTTGATATTCCCCAGGAAGCTTTTAGACAAGTACTGAAAGCCTAATAGGGTACTTGACTCCCTTAGCACTCGTGATATTATAGTGATAACAATGTTGACCGAACGACAAATACAATTACTAAATACAATAATTAATGAGTACGTTGAGTCGTCAGAACCTGTTGGTTCTCAGATCTTGGTTCAAAAATATAAACTCAGATACTCCCCTGCTACTGTTAGAAATGAAATGGCAAAACTTATTGAAGAGGGGTTTTTGGAGATGATTCACACTTCAAGCGGGCGCGTACCTACCTCAATGGCGTATAGAATTTTTTTAACAGACCTTATGGAAGAAGAAGACATGCCGGTTTTACAGGAAGTGGCCATGAAACAAAAACTATGGCCGGCACGTTTCGAGTTTGAAAAAATGCTGAGACAAACCGCGGTGGCACTTTCGGATGTTACAAAGGAAATGGCTTTTCTAACCTCAAAAGACGGATTTTTATCAAGTGCAGGTTCCGTTAATCTTTTAGACCACAGAGAGTTTTGGGATATAGAAACTGCCAAAGAGGCTTTAAATTTATCCGATAGGTACGAGCTTGTTGAACAAGCTTTATCAAAATCCAGAGAAAGCGGGGATGTTAAATGCATGATTGGAGATGAAATTGGAATAAACAAATTACAAAACTGTGGGATTGTCTTTTCCGAGTACGATACCGGCAAGAAATCAGGTTATGTAGCCGTAATGGGCCCTTCTCGAATGAAATATCAAAGGATAATTCCTGCTGTTAGGTACGCAAAAAATTTAATTGAGGAACTAGCCGGTTCCTGGTAATTCCTATGGATCAGAATAATAATCCAGATAAAATATCCGAGTTAGAGGCGCGTATACAGGAACTGGAAAATAACTGGAAGAGGGCTCTCGCTGATTACAAAAACCTGGAAAAGAGAGTGACTGAGGAAAAAGAAGAGGTAATGGTTTTTTCAAACTGGGTACTGGTAGCACAATTGTTACCTATTTTAGATAATTTGGAATTGTTGCAAAAGCATGTGGATGACACCGGTTTGAAAATGATTGTAAAAGAATTTGAGGATGTACTAAAAAACGAAGGCTTGGAAGAGATTGAAACAAACGACAAAGAATTTGATCCATCAATTATGGACGCAGTAGAAACAATCGAAGGAAATCCTGACAAGGTAATGGAAGTTTTACAGAAAGGTTACAAACTAAAGAATAAATTAATTAGACCGGCTAAAGTAAAGGTCGGAAAATCAAAGGAGGCTTAAGTTAAAACTTAAGATTAACGTATGGCAAAAATTTTAGGTATAGATTTAGGAACTACAAACAGCTGCATGTCCATAATGGAAGGTGGGCAGGCTAAAATTATTCCAAATTCCGAAGGGGGAAATACTACACCCTCGGTAATTGCACCAACTGCAAGTTTGGTTGGAGTACCTGCGAAAAGACAGCAGGTTGTAAACCCAAAAAATACCATTTTCTCAGTCAAAAGATTGATGGGGAGAAAGTATTCGGACCCGGAAGTACAACAACTAAAGAAGGATTACTCATACAACATTGTTGAGGGGCCTAACAACACAGCCGCGATAGATATCGAGGGTAAGATTTACACGCCCCAAGAAATTTCGGCAATGATTTTAAGAAAGCTAAAAACAGACGCCGAAAAGTTTGTCGGGCAAACCATTACTGATGCTGTCATCACAGTACCAGCTTACTTTAATGACGCACAAAGAAGTGCAACAAAAGAAGCCGGACAGATTGCAGGACTAAACGTTCAAAGAATAATTAACGAACCCACCGCAGCAGCCCTTGCATACGGTCTTGATAAACAAGGAAAATCCCACAAGATCGCCGTTTATGATTTGGGTGGGGGTACTTTTGACGTTTCAGTCTTGGAAATCGGCGAAGGTGTATTTGAAGTAAAATCCACAAACGGAGATACGCACTTAGGTGGAGATGATTTCGACTTTACGATTATGGATTTTATTGTG
>CAYMCX010000044.1:0-2603 GCA_964389145.1 uncultured Candidatus Saccharibacteria bacterium | reverse complement strand
TAAACAGGAACAGGGTGTTGATTTATCAAACGATAGGCAGGCAATGCAAAGATTAAAGGATGCTGCCGAAAAAGCCAAGATTGAACTTTCAAGCACAATGGAAACTGAAATCAGCATTCCTTTCATTACCGCAGATGCCACGGGACCCAAACACCTAAACATCAAACTAAGCAGATCCAAACTTGAACAGTTGGTTGATGACCTTATTCATAGAACATTTAAGCCGATGGAAGACGCATTAAAAGATGCGGGCTTGGGCAAAAATGACATCGCTGAAGTTGTAATGGTAGGTGGAATGACCAGAATGCCTAAAGTTGTGGAAACCGTGAAAGATTTCTTTGGTAAAGTCCCCCATCAAGGTGTAAATCCGGATGAAGTTGTAGCAATTGGGGCCGCTATCCAAGGCGGCGTACTTGGTGGAGATGTAAAAGATGTCTTGCTTTTGGATGTAACGCCTTTAACTTTGGGAATAGAAACACTAGGAGGAGTAAGCACACCTTTAATAAAGAGAAATACCACAATTCCAACTTCAGCCGCTCAAACATTTAGTACAGCTGCAGATAACCAAACCAGTGTGGAAATAAACGTTCTCCAGGGTGAAAGAGAAATGGCCGGGGACAACACCTCGTTAGGCAGGTTCATCTTAGACGGAATTGCAACTGCACCAAGAGGAGTGCCTCAGGTTGAAGTTACATTTGATATTGATGCAAACGGAATCCTAAACGTTTCTGCAAAAGACAAGGCAACAAACAAAGAGCAAAAGATTACAATCCAAGGTGGAACTGGCCTTAGTAAAGAAGAGATCGAAAAGAAAGTAAAAGAAGCTCAGATGCATGCTGAAGAAGATAGAAAGAAAAAGGAACAGGTCGGGGCCAGAAATATGGCAGATACCTTAACCTACACTGCTGAAAAGTCACTAAGAGATGCAGGAGATAAAGTACCTGCGGATCTAAAAACCAGTATTGAGGGTAAAGTAAAAGCCGTAAGAGATGTTCTACAAACTGCAAGTACAGAGGATCTAAAACAGAAAACTCAGGATCTTTCATTGGAGTTGCAAAAAATAGGACAACACCTGTATGGGCAACAGGGTCAGCAAGGCCCTCAAGGGGAACCTCAACCCGGAAACGACGGTCCAAAACAGCAGGATCCCGGACAGGGGCCACAAGATAATAATGAACCCGTTGAAGGTGAAGTTGTAGAATAAAAGACTTGAATGTTAAGCTAGAAAAATATATTCTTAACAAAGAAACTGCCTATGGATATACAACTGATTCTTATCTTTATACTCGCTATTCTCACAATTAATCTTGTGTTTGTGGGTTTCTATGCGATTTTAGTTCTCAAAGATTTTAGACAAACCTTAAAAAAGTCTAACAGTGTACTTGACGATCTCCACACAGTTACCGGTTCCATCGCAAGCCCTATTACTTCTATAGTCGGGGTAGTAAACGGTGTTGTCGAGGGAATTAAAGCTGTAAGAGGCATAACAAGTTTAAGAGACATAAAAAGAGAGGAGGATGAAGAGTATGTGTGAAAAAAATCAAAATAATCAATCATTTGTAAATGGCGTGTTACTGGGTGGTTTAATAGGAGCTGCTGTTGGTTTCTTATATGCACCGCAAACCGGTACAGAAACCAGAAGAAAACTTAAGCAATCCGCCGAAAATCTTAAAGACCGCGCCGAACCCCTTATAGAACAATTTGAAACACGTGTAATCCCTGTAATAAAAGAGGTTCAAACCGCAAGCGCACCCGTTAGAAAGGAATTTATGGAAAAGGTAGAGAGACTCGTGGACGAAGTTGAGGGAAAAATCATAGAAGAAAAGAACACGGCGGAAAGATTGTTCGCTAGTAGGAAATAGCTACATCCTTCGGCTTGCTTTCTAGTTTAAAACAACGCAAAATATAACCATGCCCACGGATCAAATTCCAACAATCATTCCGACTGTAGAGAATATTCAAAACGCACAGCCCACAGGTGGAGCCAACGCAGAAACACTGCCAATAAAAGAGGTAATTCCCGCAGTTTCCCCGCAACCAGATCCACAAGATAATTCTCAGATTAGCACTATTCAGACTATTGCCCAACCGGCGCAAAATACTGCAAAAATAGTGGATAAAACAAAGGAGCCTGAGAAACTACATAAAGTAAGCGAAAATGCAGACACTCTTACTACAATAGCCGATAAAGAAGAGGAAGAGTTTATTACACATGTTATGGAGGAACACAAAACATAAGTATGAATTCCCCGGTAGAAGCTCTTTACAATGTTTTCTGGGTTAGCTTATATCTGGTAATACTGGCAGCTTTAGTTTTTCTAATCATAGATAAAGCGGTTACCTGGAAAAGAAGACGATACGAAAAAATCGAAGAATACAAACTCACATTTTTACAAATAAAAGTTCCCGCTGATAACGAAATAAAAATCCAGGATGCGGAACATATGTTCTCAAGCCTGATAGGTTTAAAAAGAGGCTTTTTCCAATCAATTTTTAAAGGACAGTACCGGATTTCTTTCGAAATAGTTTCTAAATCCACAGGTATTGGGTTTTATGTGGTAGTTCCTGATGAGATTGTCTCTTTGGTAGAAAAACAAATAAAC
>CAYMCX010000043.1:1730-6739 GCA_964389145.1 uncultured Candidatus Saccharibacteria bacterium | reverse complement strand
CGGTTGAAATACCAACGTCAGGATTTTTATCCATATAATCCATTAGTTTTATTAGAGCATCAGCAGTAGGGTAGGCATCGGAACCTAAGTGAAGAATGTACTCACCTTTAGATGCTGCAAAACCCAAATTGTGTGCACCGGGAAGGCTATTTACGGTGTTCTTAATAAAAGTAGCTTTATCCTTGAACTCATATTCCATCATCTGATCTGAACCATCAAAAGACAGGTTATCAACTACTATAATTTCAGAGTCCATAATTTCTAATTTAATTTTAAGCAAATTTGAAACACAATCACGGGTAAGTTCTCTGGTATTATAGTTAGCGATTATAGATGAGAGTCGCATATGATTAGCAATTACTGTTCTCAGCTTAGCACCGTCAAAAAACTAAATCAACACCACGGGATTTAGGAATTTTTTGCAGCGCGTCTTCGCATAGTCGGATCCAAAATCCTTTTTCGTAAGCGCAAGTTTGTAGGCGTTATTTCCAAAAGCTCATCGTCATCAAGAAACGCTAGTTGCTGCTCCAAACTCATATCAACCGGAGGAGGTAAAATTATACCTTCTTCTCCTACGGATCTATTATTAGTTAGCTGTTTTTCCCTGCAGACGTTCACCTCAACATCCTCATCTCTGCCATTTACACCAACAATCATCCCTTGATACACCATTGTCTGAGGGGAAATGAATATAGGCCCCTTATCGTGAGCTGGAACAAGTCCGTAAGGAACCGCCTTTCCCGAGTGTGAAGCAATAATTACGCCTTTTCTTAATTTTTGAATTTGACCTGAAAGTTTGTCGTTTCTAATAAATACTGAACTTACAATTGCGGTACCTTTTGTTAAGGTTAATAACGCACCTCTTAAACCTAAAATACCGCGGGTTGTTATTTCAAAAATAAGTCTCTCCGATTCGGAGGATATATTGTCCTGGCTTATTAAAATACCTTTTCTCTTTCCGACTTCGCTTTTAACGGCCCCAACATGCTCTTTATCAACGTCAACAGTTAATTCTTCAACAGGCTCTACTTCTACACCTTCTATTACTTTTGTTATAACTGTTGGTTTACTAACTTCAATTTCGTAACCCTCACGTCTTAATGTTTCCAAAAACACCGATAAGTGAAGCTCCCCGCGTCCTGAAAGAACGTACTTTCCATCTTCCGAGATTCTAAATTTCATGGCAACGTTTGTTTGCAGCTCCCTCTCTATTCTTTCTAAAATCTGTCTACCGGTTAAAAATTTACCTTCACGCCCCATAAGAGGAGATGTGTTGGGACCTATTGTTAAACTAAGTGTGGGTTCTTCAATTTTAATAGTAGGTAATGCGTCTGGGCTGTTCGGGGAAGCAACAGTATCTCCAATTTCTGCGGTCTTAACTCCTGTTAGAGCTACAATATCTCCGGCTGCCCCTTCAGCAGTTTCAACTCTCTTCAAGCCTTGGTTTTCAAATACTTTTTCTACAGTAGCTTTATCGGTTGTTCCGTCTGCTCTTAAAACAACAATTTTATCTCCAGCGTTAATATGTCCTCTGTTTACTCTACCAATCACGTACTTACCGCGGTAATTATCCCAATCCAAAGCTGTTACAAGCATTTGAAAATCACCTTTAGGATCAACTCTTGGTTCAGGAACAGTTTTTATAATAGCCTCAAATATAGGGGAGAAGTCTGCTTCGTCCTCGTGGGAGCCTGGCATTGCGTCCCAAGATTTACCTGATTTTCCGGAGGCATATACAACAGGGAAATCTAGCTGATCTTCGTGAACAGCAAGCTCTAAAAACAAATCTGAAACTTTGGAAATGGTTTCTTCTACCCTGGAGTTAGTTTTATCTATTTTATTTACAACAACAATGATTTTTAAACCTAAATCTAATGCTTTTCTCAAAACAAACTTAGTTTGTGGCATCGGTCCTTCTTGAGCATCTACTACAAGTAAAGCTCCATCCGCCATGTTCAAAGTTCTTTCTACCTCGCCGCCAAAGTCAGCATGTCCCGGGGTATCGATAATGTTAATTTTTACATCTTTATATATGACTGCAGTGTTTTTAGCTAAAATCGTAATTCCTCTTTCACGTTCCTGGTCATTTGAATCCATAATCAACTCTTGTGACATAAAGGCTTCGTTGTCACGAAAAGTCTTGGACTGCTTTAATAAACCATCAACAATGGTGGTTTTACCGTGGTCAACATGTGCAATTATCGCAATATTTCGTAACTTCATATTTAAATTTAGGCCACTATCACAAGGAATTTGAGGAATTAGCGTGGGAAAAAATACCAAGCAGTCCTACTTCTTTGAGCTCTAGGGCAACAACTTAAGATTATACTACATTTTCTTAAAAAGCCTATAGTCAGTTGCATTGTAATAATATACATGCTATACTTCGTTGTTCGATCAGATGAAGCTTTAAATCTGCTTTAAATTTGTTAGTACGTTAGTTAAGATAAAGATAACCATTGTTAGACTATAAATGTATCTTTTTCCCTACACATACCTTATTTTAGGCAGTTTTGCGGCTTTATCCCTTCGTAACGGTTAGGTATCAGTATGAATTACAGAAATAATAATAGAAGGGGATCAAGTTATAACAGACCCAGGCACGCGGCTTCGTCTTACTCTAAATCTCCTACAACCAACAGAAGAGCAGGTAGAAACACTATGTCTGAAATAGACTTAGTTAGATCTATTGAATTTGCAAAGAGTGCTAAGTCTAATAACCCCACAAAGGAAGAAGCTTACGTTGCAACTCATTCATTTGAAGATTTTAATATAGAACCTCAGCTAAAGAGAAATATCGCCCACAAAGGCTTTAAAGCACCTTCTCCTATTCAGGATCAAGGAATTCCCCATATTTTAGACGGTAAGGACGTCATAGGTATCGCAAATACAGGTACAGGCAAGACTGCTGCCTTTCTAATTCCTTTAATAAACAAAGCCTACAAAGATAGATCTCAAAAAGTGCTTATCATTGCACCAACAAGGGAGCTTGCAGAACAGATTTACATGGATTTTAAGTCACTATCCTTCCAAACAGGTCTATACGCCGCTTTTATAATCGGCGGATCCAGTATGGGAAGACAGATTTCTGATTTACGTAGAGATCCTGATTTTGTTATAGGTACACCAGGAAGAATAAAGGATATGGCTAACAAAAGGCATATTAATTTATCCGAATTTAACAATGTGGTCTTAGACGAAACAGACCGAATGGTTGATATTGGCTTTATAAACGAGATAAAGTTCTTTATTTCGATGCTTCCTGTAAACAGACAGTCCTTATTCTTCTCTGCAACCATTTCTAGCAAGGTACAAGGGATATTAAACGCGTTTGTTAGAGATCCGGTTACAATTTCCGTCAAAAAGACCGAAACTTGCACAAATATTTCTCAAGATGTTATTAGGGTTCCCAGAAATCAAAACAAAACCGAGGCCTTACATGAACTTCTTAGTAGGGATGAGTTTAACAAGGTTATAGTTTTTGGAAACACCAAGTGGGGAATCCAAAAGCTTACTGACTTTTTGATCAGTAGGGGAATGAGAGCTGATGCTATTCACGGAGACAAGCGACAAAGTCAAAGACACACTATTTTAGAGAAGTTTAGACGAAATGAAATAAGAGTTTTATTAGCCACAGACGTTGCAGCAAGGGGTTTAGACATTAGTAATGTCAGCCATGTCATCAACTACGAGCTACCAAAAACCTACGACGATTATGTTCATAGAATCGGAAGAACCGGTAGAGCCGATAAGAGTGGTATCGCTTTAACCTTTATCAGTAGCTAAAAACCTTAATCTAATCTAGAATTTAGTTAGTGTTAATCCTACGTACAATTAAGTTACACAAACTATTCCTACTTTTTACAGTATTCTATTTTGCTTTCTCATTTCTTACATATAAAGATTACGGAATTACATTTGATGAAAAGGTTGAATATGACGCTGGGGTCTATCTTGCCAAATATTACGTAACCCCAACAACACAAGAATATCTAAGAGAAATGTTAAACGAAGGCCCTGTTAATATCGAAACCAGACATCTTCCGCCTTTCGCTGTTTACTCACGAATTTACATGATGCTCTTGGCAATTATTAATTTTAAGTTCTATTTTGAGTGGTTTCATTTACTTAACCTAATATTTGGATATATATTATTTCTTGTTTCCTACCTTATATTTATTACAAGTGAATTTAAACCAAACAAAGCTGTAATCGCGCCAATTCTTCTTTTTTTAACTCCTTATGTAACAGGGCATATTCCTGCAAATCCAAAAGACATACCTTTCGCCTGGGCTTACTTAGCGGGCCTATTCTTAATTCATCTTTTTGGAACAAGAAAGTCTGACTATAGAATAAAAGCATTAGTTTTAGGTTTGGTGTTTGGAATTACTTATGCGTTTAGGGCCGTAGGCCTTACACTTTTATTCCTCAGTTTTGCGTACGATATTTTTTACAAGAAATCGTTACTCTTAGAAACAATTCTAGAACATATTTTAATTACTCTCGTGTCTCTTTTTGTGTGGGTTGTGTCTATGCCTTGGCTTGGTGTAAATTTTTATGCCAACTTTATCCGCGCTGTATTTAACGCCAAAGCCTATTCGGACTGGAAAGGAACTTTGTTTTATATGGGAGAGTTTATAAACAAGTATCAAATTCCTTGGCATTACTTGTTTGTATTACTTGGTGTAAAACTTACTCTCCCCGCATTAGCAGGGCTTATTGTCGGAACATATGCTTACATTGTTAAGGTTGTAAAAAAAGTAAAAGTAAGTTCTTTGGAGTTTTTACTTTTTAACGCGATATTTCTAAATTTTGCTATCTATCTTGTCACCAAACCTACGGTATATAACGGCATTCGCCATTTCCTGTATTTAGTTGTCCTTACGGTACTTTTTGCAGCTAACTACATTATTAAATCAATTAAATCTGATAGAGCAGGTAAAGTGGCAGGCACAGTGCTTGCTTCTTACTACGTCTTCACAATAGTAAGAATGGTGCTGCTCCATCCA
>CAYMCX010000043.1:948-1720 GCA_964389145.1 uncultured Candidatus Saccharibacteria bacterium | reverse complement strand
ATGTTTATTTCAACGAATCTATAGCTGGATTACGTGGAGCACAGTATTTGTTTCAACTAGATTACTGGGGCGCATCCTATAAGGAAGCGTCAGATTTTACCTTGGAATTTGTGGAGAAAAATAACATTAAGGATCTTAAGGTGTTTTCCTGCGACAGTGAATTTGCCGTTGATTACTATTCTAAAATGAAATTTAAATTAGTAGGCGGTCCCAAAGAAGCTGACATTATATTCTGTGATAACTTTAGAGACGATATAAGAAAATTAGATCAGCCAATTATAAAGACAATAACCAGAGAAAATGTTCCACTTTTATTTATTAGAGTTCAGCCCTGGTTTTATCCAACCTACAAAGACTTTTCATATAAATAAATAACAGGATTAATGTGAATGTTAAATGGGAAATCTATCTTATAATCTTCTTTTAAGATGTAGCCTTTTAACGCGTCGCCTGCAATGGAAGGCGAATCGTAACTAAACACAAACTTTGCCTCATCAATCTGGATAGCGTGCATTTCATTCCATGCGGTTGTTGCGTAAACAGGGGAGGACAGCTCCTCTGCTTCATTCCACATATAATTTTCCCGTAAAATAAAATTACTCACCATATTGTGGGAATAAAATACCAAAAATAAAATAAAAAGTGACGAAGAAATCCACAAAATCTTTCCTTCTGACGGCAACAATTTCACAAGCCAAACGAGTGTCACAGGTAGTAAAATTAGTAGGTACCTATCATAAAAAGTAACGGTCAAAAACATCAACGCGATGTA
>CAYMCX010000043.1:0-920 GCA_964389145.1 uncultured Candidatus Saccharibacteria bacterium | reverse complement strand
CTAAGTGGGTGTATGAACAGTAATGAGGACAGAAAAACAGAAAGCATAATTTTAGCCGCCATGTCCCAATACCTGTACAAGTCAAAAATTCCTTTAAACTGATACATAGTCCCCATAATATCCCTAGAAAGAAACCCTGTTCTCTCCCAGGTATTTTCAAAATACGGAAATTCACCCCACGAAACGCTCATAGGTTTAAATAAATACCCAAGAAAAAAGTACAGTGCACCAGCAACCAGGGGAAGCGCAAAAAACTAACTATTTTTCGACCTCTAAGAGTTCTAATATTATTAGCAACTATAGAAAACATAAGTGGAATAAAAAACGCGGATAAGTAGATCAACGTTCCATAAAAAATTGTGTATATGTAATTAAAATCCGCCAGGTGATGAAGCTGATACGTCTTGTCAGACATTTCGGGGGTTTTCGGTAGAATCAAATATACCCACATTAAAATAATAGAAAAAACAGCCTGGTTAACTGCATTTTTCCAATCTTTCTTAAAAAGAAAGTAAACAACGGTAGTTATTCCAATAACCATAGATACTTGCCTCACAAATAACCCAAGTAAAACAAAAATGTCGGATAATAGAAGGCTTTTAGCACTTGAGTACTTTACGTGCTTAAGAAAGAAATACATTGCACCTAAAAGAAAAAACAAGAAATACTGTTCAGTCATAAAACCAATTAGAGTGTATTGATATAGAGGATTAAAAAATAGCATTAACGTTACTAACAGCGAAGTTATAGCCTTTTTTTCTAAAACATCGGAAATTATGAGATAAAAAACTAAGGCGTTAACGCATGACACCAATAACGTTAGAAACGGCAGCTTTTCTGTACCAAATACCAGGGAAAACACTGTAGATAAAATTCCTTGAAGATAAAAAGTTGGAGCTATCTGACCTAAAAGAGAAAGG
>CAYMCX010000042.1:6163-6764 GCA_964389145.1 uncultured Candidatus Saccharibacteria bacterium | reverse complement strand
ACCAATAGATTATATGCTAACTTCCTCATCATAGAAACACAAAAGTTGAGATTGTGGATAAGTGGGTATGAGGACACTGTTTCAAATTGAACTGGCAATCAAATCTTAATCACTTTCTAATTTGCATCGCTTGTTAACATTTTGTAAGTGTACTACCTTTAAATTACTTTCCTGCTTCTCCTGTCCAGAAGCATGAACTTATCGAGAAAACGCCCTGCAGCTGACGCTCTCAGTCGCTCCTTGCGGAGCGTTTTTTCTTCTCCTACACTTTTTTAAACTTTTATTTTGGAATTTCCCTTAGTTAGATTTTGCAGTTACTTCTTGAGATATTTGGCAGAAAATCATTTTTCCAGCATTTGTCTGAATAACCCGGGATACTTTTACATTTAGATCTACACCAACCAAATCACGTGCACCTTCAACCACAACCATTGTTCCGTCGGGCATGTAGGCTACTCCCTGCTCTTTTTCACGCCCCTCCTGCACAATGTGAACAAACATTTCTTCACCGGGTAAAACTACGGTTTTTACCGCATTAACAAGTTCATTTATATTTAAAACTTTTATTATATCATTTCCATCAACCTTCAGCATTTTAGTC
>CAYMCX010000042.1:0-6153 GCA_964389145.1 uncultured Candidatus Saccharibacteria bacterium | reverse complement strand
ACCCTCCACCACAACCATTGTTCCATCAGGTAAATACCCTACCCCCTGTTCTTTCTCTTTCCCTTCCTGAATTATTTTCACCGATATAACTTCGCCCGGAAGTACAATGGTTTTTACCGAATTTACTAAGTCGTTTATATTTAAAACCTTTATACCCGAAACCGAAGCAACCTTATTCAAATTAAAATCTAACGTCATTAGACGAATCCTAAATCTTTTAGCGATATTCACTAATTCTTTATCAACGGTGTTGTCTTTTGTCTGCGGGCTAAAGATAATTACTTTGGTTGCATCTTTCAAACCTTTTAACACATCCAAGCCTCTTCTTCCCTTTTGGCGTTTTAACTTGTCGTTACTATCGGAAATTAGATGAAGTTCGTTTAAAACTACTTTTGGAACAATAATGGGGCCATCTACAAAGCCTGTTTTTACCATATCTATAATTCGACCATCAATTAATACGGAAGTATCCAATAATATGCCGTGTTCAATATCTTCTCTGGTCTTTTTATCCTTATCTTCTTTCTTTTTCTTATCTCGTTGACGCCTTGACTCCTGAATTCTCCTATTTTGTTGCTCCCAAAACTTATTTACGATGTCAGAGACTACGTTAGAAATAAACGTTTCAGCCCATTTTCTGACCCTAGGAAAAAATCGTATACCCAAAAAAATTAGAACAAGAAAAAAGAGGATGCCTATTAATAGAACTAATAACTCCACACTTTCCATAAAAATAACTCCGAGCGGGGTTACCCCCAAATAAATCCGACTTATATCAACGATACCTATAATGACAACATTTACTTATGCACTTTACCCAAAATACCCATCGCTTGTTTTACTGATCTAATGGTCTCAGGCCCCAAAACATTTGTATATCCGAGCTTCTTAGCCTCTTTTGACCTTCTTTCGGTGTGCGGGACTCTTCTAACTTCTCCAGATAAGCCACACTCTCCAAATGCTACAACTTTTCCATCCACTGGTATATCTTTTACCGCACTCGCTATGGCTAAGCAAACCGCCAAGTCTGCAGCGCTCTCAGTAACTTTAAAACCTCCGGCAACACTTAAGTAAATATCGTAGCTGGATACATTTAATCCTGTTCTTTTCTCCAAAATCGCCAGTAATACAAGAAGTCTGTTCACATTGAACCCACTCGTTGTTCGTCTTGGGTATCCGAATGATGTTTTCACGGCTAAAGCCTGTATTTCGAATAAAACCGGGCGGAAACCTTCCATCACGACGGTAATGCAGGAACCTGAAGCACCTTCTAACTTTTGATTTAAAAAGATCTCAGACGGATTGGCTACTTCCCTCATACCTTCGTCAGACATTTCAAAAATACCAACTTCAGATATAGGACCGAATCTGTTCTTGGTAGTGCGGAGAATTCGAAACATTTGCTGTTCGTCCCCCTCTAAATATAAAACCGTATCAACAATGTGTTCTAAAACCTTTGGTCCCGCGACAGTGCCTTCTTTAGTTACATGTCCAATTAAAATAACAGGAACCGAAATTTGCTTTGCTGCATTTGTAAGTTTTTGGGCACTCCCTCTAACTTGCCCCACAGATCCTGCCATTCCCATTAAATCCTCAGAAAAAAGCGTCTGAATAGAATCCACGATTATTAGATCCAAACCCTTTTCACTTAGCATTGTTTCTACAATATTATCGATGTTAGTTTCCGGAAGCATTAATAGATTGTCAGCTTTATAGTGCATTCTATGAGCTCGCACCCGTACTTGTTCTACACTTTCCTCTCCGGAAACGTACAAAACAGTCGAATCGCTCATACTTTTTGCAATTTGAGTCAAAATAGTACTTTTACCAATTCCCGGTTCCCCGGATAAAAGAGTAACCTGCCCGGGAACAAATCCGCCGCCCAAAACTCTATCAAACTCACCTATATTTGAAGAGATTCTTTTTGGAGTCTCAGAAGATACTTCCGAAAGTTTTACGGGTTTTAAAACAGCACCTGCAGCACCGCCGCCGCCTATACTATTTCTTCTACCCGATACGGAAACTGAGGGAGTAACAGTTGTTTCAACTAGTGTATTCCACGCCCCACAACCAGGACATTGCCCAGTCCATTGAGTGGTTTGTGCAGCACAACTCTGACATACAAATGCGGTCTTTAGCTTCGGCATGATTCAATAATAACATGCCCATTCTTTGTTTTTGCTCTAAGATCAAGGGGTCTGCTCTTATTTTCCAAAAGCACCTCGGCCACCTTATCCAACAGCTCTTTTTCGACAGTTCTTCTTAACGAACGGGCACCATATTCCTCCGAATAACCTTTTTTAAGTAAAAACTTTCTTGCGGTTTCGGTCACTTTTAAGTTTACCTTCTGATTCTGTAAATTTTCTGTAATTTCCGAGATCAAAATGTCTAAAATTCTCATTTGATCGTCTTCGCTCAGTCTTCTAAAAACAATCACCTCGTCAAATCTATTTAATAATTCAGGCTTTAAAATCTTCTTCAAATTCGCCTTAAGTCTATCTTCAACGTTAGAATCGTCTAATTTCTTCTCATCAAAGCCAATACCTGAACTATGGATAATCTCGGTACCCAAATTAGAGGTTAATATGACTATAGCCTTGGAAAAGTCAAACATATTCCCTTTCGCATCCTTTAGTTCTCCCTCCTCCATAATCTGTAAAAGAATATTTAAAACATCCGGGTGAGCTTTTTCTATTTCATCAAATAAAACAACGCTTTCCGGCTGCATTTCTATTTTGGAGGTAAGTTCCCCTCCCTCACCATAACCAACATACCCCGGAGGTGCCCCAACAAGTCTTGCAACAGTGTGTTTCTCGGCAAAATCACTCATATCTAATCTAATTAGAGCCTCATTTCCGTGAGGAAATGCACTTGAAGCTAATACTTTTGCTAATTCAGTCTTACCCACCCCTGTTGGACCTAAAAATAAAAGGTTCCCAACGGGTCTTTTTTTGGAACGTAGTCCAAGCCTGGACCTTATCAAACACCTAACAACTGTGTTTACAGCATCGTCCTGACCAACAATCTTTTTCTTTATTCTCTTGTTTAAATCACTTAAACTCCCCAAGGCATCGGGCACCGAGCCCTGAATCTTATCGGCCCCAAAATCAGTTAACGCCTCATCAACTTCTTTGGTCGTAAGTTTTACTTTTGGACTGGAAAATATATGCTGTTCTTCTTTTACTAAAACATTTTCCATTTTCAGAAGTCTTTTTCTCGTACGCAACGCCTGTCTAAAATTTCCAACCTCAATACTCTTATCAAGAGACTGAGCAACTAAAAATGTCTTGTCCACTAAGTCTTTATAACTATCAGGAACAACTCTCTTTTTCAAAATAATTCTGGAACACGCTTGATCAAGAAGATCCAAGCCTTTTTGAGGAAATCTAACCTCTTTGATCTCCTCCTTGGCTTTCTTATACACATAGTTTAGTAAGTCAGAAGGAATTTCTACGTTATGAAAGTCACCTAAATATAAAGCATTAAGTTTGAGGATGTTTTTTACAGTTTCCTCGCGCGGTTCCACCACTTCTATAACGGAAAATCCCTCAAGAATTTGCTCGTTCTCCGCGATTATTTTGTCGTACAAAGAAGTAGTTATAGAAGCAACAAACTTTACGTCTGCCAAATCTAAACTTGTCTTAAACATGCTATACAACATTGGAACTGTAAACCCAACATTTGAAGCAAAGAAAAGATTTTGGAAGTTCTTTATGTAAATTATTACCCTTCCCAAAGACTTGAGCTCTTCCACAAGACTTGCCATAACTAACTCCATGCTGTTCTTGCTAAACGCATTAGTCATAAACGCCAGCAAATCAAATTCAACTATCTGATAACCCACAAGTGCAGGAGGAACATCCAAAAAGTTAATGTTCTGAGCCAAAAGCTCCACCAACGTTCTCTTTCCAACGCCCTTGTCACCAACAAGTAATGCATTTGAATTATTTTTCTGTAAAAGAATTGAAGTAAGTGTGCGGTATTCATCTCTATCCAAAAGAGGTTTATCAATTTCTTTGAGAAGTTTTTGATTGATGTTTTCTCCAAAGGAATCAAGAAGCGGAGTCTTACGGGTTTTTTCTAAGTTCTTAATAGCGTTAGGAAAAACGTTCATCTTCACAAGCTCAGAACGAACACTTTCAAAATCCGGAGATGATGTGAATTTTAAGAGAGCAAGAAGTAGATGTTCGGTCCCGACATAAGAATGTTCAAGCTTTACAGCCTGATAAAAGGCTTCTTTCACTAATATTTCTACGGGTACTTCCACAGAAATATCCACCTTCATTTGGGGGAAAGTTTGCATGAGCACTGAACTCATACCGGAAGAAGTTGATAGTGCATCAAAAAGCAATCCGGAACTAACTTTCTCCTTTTGAGGGAGGCTAAAAAGAACATCCTTCGCTCTTTGAGACAACTTGTTTAGTGGCATCTAGTTAATTATTACTGCGCTACTCAACCTGTCGAATACTAAGAGCAAGTTTTTGATTTGCCCCATCGACTTGAGTAACAACAACAGTAACCTCCTGTCCTTCTTCTAAAGGCCCATTAGTTTCGGAAACGTGAACTAAACCATCTAATCCTTTTTCAAGGTTTACAAAAGCCCCAAAAGGAACGATCTTACTTACTTTTCCTGTAACTTTAGAACCAACAGGGTATTTATCTTCAACATTCTGCCATGGGTTATCTGATAGTCTCTTTACACTTAAAGCTAACTTACCGGAGTTTTCGTCTACACCAAGTACTTTAACTTTAATCGTTTCTCCTACTTTAAAATAAGAAGAAGGATGATTTACTTTTTCCCAAGCAATCTCACTGATGTGAACTAAACCTTCAACTCCGTCCAAGTCAACAAACACTCCAAAAGGCATAATACCTGTGACAATTCCTTCTAAAGTGTCGTCAGCTTTAATCTTAGAAAGTTTTTCCTGTTTTGCTTCCTCACTATAAGTAGTAAGAGCGTCTTTTTCAGAAAGAACTAATCTATTTTTCTCTTTGTCCAATTCGATAACTTTTACTTTTAGTACTTTACCTGAAAGAACCTTAAGAGAGGCCTTTAATTCGGTTTCACTTCCAGCTGCAAATTTTGCAATATCATTTGCAAAGTGAACTCTATCTAAGTGAGAAAGAGGAATAAAACCTCTTAAACCAAAGCAGTCACAAAGTAAACCACCTTTGTTATATTCGATAACAGTTGCTTCTAATACAGAAGTGTTTTTAAAAGCTTGTTCGACATCGTGCCACTTTCTGTCCTTCTCAGCTCTTCTTAAAGATAAAACGATATAACCCTGATCATTTTCTGCCTGAACAACCATTGCTAAAACGGTGTCACCGGGCTTTAAGGTTAAATAAGATTTATCTTCACCTAATTCTGCTCCACTTATGATTCCTTCTGACTTGGAACCAACATCAAGCAAAATCTCACCATGAGAAACACTTACTACTACTCCATCAATTAAATCTCCCGGCTGATGCTGTTTAATATCAACACCCTTTTGCTCAAGGAGTTTTGTCATTACAGAATTCTCTTTAAATACTTTTGTAGATTTAGACATATTTGTAGATTTCGTTTTGTTAAATTTTATACAAACAACTGCCCGCCAACAAAACGAAAACACGTAAAAATAAGCGGTGTTGTTAGTGCGTAGGGATTATAGCATAGGAGACAAGTTTAAAAAGAGTATATAATTGAGGTATGAAATTTGTTCGAAAAAATCCTAATATTAAGTTGTGGCAGGCAGGTTTGCTTCAGGCAGCTGGAATTGTTTTATACATAATGTTAATTTCGTTTACGATGACTTGGGTTAGTCAACACTTTAGAGGTGGCCCAGCCACTGAGTTTGCAAATGGAGTGGTGTTCTTAACTATCTTCTGTACCTCAGCCTTCATCTGTGGATTTATAACAATGGCTTATCCGGCTTATCTTGCTTTAAATAACAAGGTTGGAGACGCAATAAGAACACTTGCCTGGATGGGGTTATTCCTGGTACTAACAGTACTAATTATTGGAACAACCTTCGTTTTGAGCACACCAATCCGCTATATAGGGCTCTAACACCATCAATCTTAAATTTTTTGGGATTCTGTAGTTGTATTCAACCTATGTTGTAGGCAGAACCCCGGCGACGACCTATCTTCCCGCATAGCAGTATTTTC
>CAYMCX010000041.1:324-6875 GCA_964389145.1 uncultured Candidatus Saccharibacteria bacterium | reverse complement strand
GCATACGCGCACGGCTTAGAACCGTGTCCGAAAGGGTGTGGGTTCGAGTCCCACCGTGCCCACCAGACTTACTTTTTAATTTTGATATTGTTTCGCTGGTGCAAAATACACATTAAATTTGAATACCTATAGTATAATAACTTTCCAAGCCCTTAATATAGGGGTAAACAAGCGAAATGAAGGAGTTTGAGGTGAAGAAAGTAATAGAGGGGATTTTGATATTTGGCGCTATAGCGGGTTTCTTGGTGTGGTTGAATAATGGAACCACAGGAGCTTTGGCTGCGCAGGAGTTGAAACCAAGGGTAACGGAGAGTGCATCGGCTGCAACCCAGGAGCTGGAGGCAACCCCGTTGCCTGTAATTGGAGAGTGCCCAGGATTTCTAGCTGATGATCCAGGGACTTGTATTTCCGTGGCGGATGTCCAACAGCTTTCCCTTCCATACATGCCTGCTCATTGGTCATACGCACAGCAGCAGGAAGAAGGCGTAGTGCTGCAAGCTGCGTTGTTCGCAACGATGTACGACTGGGATCGGGAGTACCCAGACACCGTCCCGCCAGTGGGCTTTCCGGATGAGGTTTGGGTAGTAGTAATGAGAGTCACTCTCCCGGTGGAAAACGGTTTTGTCGTATATAACCCGAATTCGTACCAGGCTACGTGGCAATCCGCTTGGTTTAATGGAAAGTTGCTTCAGGATCCGCCTGACGGTCCACAGCACATCTTTGACTCTGGGGACCTTGTAATCAGAGTCTCGTGCGCGGACTCACCAACTGCTGGGAGTATGAATCCATACGCAGCATTTACTGTGCCCGCACAGTTGGAGCTTTTGGCAGATGGCTCAGAGTATCAAAAAGTTCCGCGATCTGAAAGATTTGCAGTTCTGTTTGATTTGCCGGAGCGAGGAATCTGCAGCTACCCCTAAAAACTAAATAGTATCGTGCAGTTTGAGAGTAGGAACCAATTCCACGCATTTTGGAATTAATCCTACTCTCAGTTCGTTTTCAGCTGTTTATTAAGTTTCTTTTCGCATAGTCTAAAATACAAGACCTTTTCATCGTCCAGATATTTTTTAAACTTTGGGTTGTGGTACAGAAATTCTCCCTTTTTAACAAACCCTGCTCTTCTTAAAACACGAACAGAGGCTTTATTGTCTTTACTTACGTATGCGTTTACAGTTAGTTTTCTTGGTTTTTGTCCTGTATATTCCGCGTATGTTTCCTCAATATTTTTAACCTTCATACAGACCTGTCTAACCCCGCTAGAAATAATCCCCTTTATAGGTTTTCTCGCTGTATTAAATCTGGCAAAACTTATTTCCATAACTAGTTGATCTTTATCATCTTTTACTTGTTTTAAATCCTTAATTCTCCTTAATCTCTGTGTCTCGTCCTTATTAAATTGGATCCACCCCTGCATTTTTTTATTTTTGTCACGCGCATTTGCTACCACAAAGACCAATAAATCTTCTTGATCCTTTAAAAGTTTTCGCAAATCCTTGTTTGAGGAATCTTTATTTGCTCCTTCAATATATTCCTCAACTTTTGGGTCCTGAAAGATTTTCTTGTATCTAATAAAGTCTGTTTGATCTTTGGGATTTAATCCGCGCAAAAAAGCAGGCTCCCCGTTTAGGTGGAACCTGTAGTGTTTTTTATACTGTTTACTTAGCCCTTTTAAGGTAGGCAGCTTCATCATATATTTGAAATCTTAGCCATGAAATAATTAACTTTTTGCGACCACTCAATTGGATGGGGCGGATTATATTTTGGTGCGATAGTCTCTACTGTGTCTCGCCCGATTAGAACGTAACCTTTGTAAAGCCCATACCCCACCTTTTCTATTGCTTCATCAAAACTTGCAAACTCTATTTGACCGCTTCCCCATCCAAATGGGTTGTTTGTTCTTTCAATGTAATGTTCTGCAAAGGAAGACTCCACTCCGGAGATAGCAGGAAGCATTCTATAATCAAAGCCGTATTTGTCGGCAACATCTACAAAGGTTTTGGCGTGGTTTTGTAGTGGTGAGTCGTATTTAGCGAAAAATATTCTTAAGGTCTCAACTCGGTCGATTTCCTTATACTCAATTGTCTCAAATTCAGGCTCGCTTCCGTCAAGAACATCACTAATTTTAAGTACTTCTTCGGGGACTTGAACTTCTTCGTATGCATACACTTTAGTGCCCCCACTTATAAGAGAAGTGGTTATTATCACAAAAGGTAATATTATAGAAATTATCGTTGTAGTTATATGTTTCATATGTCCTTATTTTATTGTAACTAAAGGCAGAAATAGCGTTTAGCTAGGGTATGAGTTAACGCAAATTGTATTATACCAGGTGGTGTTTTAGAGTCAAATTGGGCTAAAAAAGGTCGTCACTAAGGGCTTTCGTACTGCGTAATCACTTCTTTGAAGTAGTCTATTCCTTGGCACCAGGAGCCGTTAGATGGCGGTGTGTAAACTTTCATAATGTCGCAAGGGTCTGTTATACCTTTAGAGTAAAACCTTTCGGCGAGATATTCTGAGACAGTGGCAATTCCATGTTCCCAGTCGTCAAAAAACTTTACATTATCGCCCCAGACTCCCCATCCCCACCCGTTATAGCTTTCCACACCGTCTTTTTCAGGAGTTTTTTTACCACAGCTTGATTCTTGGAATGAGATTGCGGGTACTAACCAATATGGAATTCCGTTTTTGTCCGCTTCCTCAACAAAGGTTTTACCCATTCCTTCCATTGGGCAATCGAAATATCCTAATACTCCATCTAAAGCGGCAGCACGTGCATCGGCGCTTAAGATTCTTTCAGAAGACAGCCCAAGGACAAGTGGCTTTGATGAAAATATAGAATATTTTTGTGGTTTTATTTTTTGAGGTTGAAACGAACTTACGATTAGCACGAGAATAAATATAGAAGTAATAAAAGTTGAAAATGTAAACCAGCCTAGAATCATAGCGGGAGTTAACCTTAAGTCATATTTTGGTAGCTTGAATTTTGGAATAAACGAACGATGTGCAGGTTGTAATGTCGTAATTTCTTCCATAGTGCTTTTAAAGTGTAACAGAAATTTGGTAGATAAAAAACAAAACTTGGTTAGATCTAATTTTCGTTGGAATCACTTTTCTCTGCATAACCTTTTGCTTGTAGTAAAAATGCTTCCGCGTACTTACCGTTTAAAGATAACAAATGATCGTGAGTACCCTCTTCTATGATTGCTCCTTTTTCCATAACCAAAATTCTATCCGCATTTCTAACCGTAGAAAATTTGTGACTGATGATAACGACTGTTTTATTTTCGAAGAACTCATAAATTCTATTAAATATATTGTATTCCGACACCGGATCTATTGCGGCAGTAGGTTCGTCGAATATTACCAAAGGAGCGTTTCTGTAAAAGAATCTTGCTAACGCTATTTTTTGCCATTGACCTGTAGATGGTCTGACACCGCCTTTAAATCTTTCACTTAAGATCTGATCAAACTTGTTGGGATACTCTTCAATGAAGTTAATTGCGTCAGCGGCTTGCGCGGCTAGTCTTATAGCGACTTCGTCTAGTTTTTCCTCTGGCCGACCCATAAAAATATTATCCCTGACATTGAGCTCCGGGTAGTTATTATAATCTTGGAAAATAACTCCTGTGTTTTTATAGACACTGTCAATGTTGAAATCGTTCACACTTGTACCGTTTATCAGTATCTCACCGGACGTGGTTTGGTAGATTCGTATTAGAAGTTTTACAAGTGTAGTTTTGCCTGCACCATTATGGCCAACGATTGCGACTTTCTCTCCTGGTTTTATTCTTAGACTGAGGTCTTTTATTACAGTTTTTTCAGAGTTGGGGTATTTGAAACTTACATTTGTAAGCCTAATGTCTGGACCTTCTGTAACGCGAGGCATGATCGTTTTTCCGTCCGGAAATGCAGGTTTTGTATGGAAAAGTTGATATACCTCCTTTAGTTGTAATGAGGATTCCATAAGGTCATTTACCCTCCTCATTACGCCCATCAAAGAATCCTGCAGTCCGCTTAGGTTTCTAATATGAAATGTGATCATACCAACTGACATAGTTTTTGTTAGTAGTTGTGCAAAAATTTGGGTATACCCCACAAGAACAACAAAATCAGATGTTACTCTAAACGACCTTACGCTTATCTGCCAGCGTTTCATTATGTTGATAATATTTTTTACAAACCAGTTGTAGTATGAATTATGTTTCTCGTCCAGATAGTTAAACGATCCTGTGATCTTAATTTCCTGCAGCTCTTTTGAACTGGAAAGTGAGGATGCAATCCAACCCATTCGCCTTGATTCTTCTGTATTTTCTAGATCAAATCGGTACATGATTCCTCTATATTTTTTGTCGAATATAAAATATGGAATCGTTGATACTGCAGTTAAAATTGCGATAAGTGGAAAAACGGTTGATAGCACTATAAATGCGGACAGTAAGCTAAATATAGATCCAACAACTTCCATGGATGAAACTGTGTATGGCAACAGGTTCCACAAAAAACGATCGGCTCTGTTTATTAAATTGTTAACTTCAGGATGTTCAAGGTTTTGTATACCTAGGTTGTTAAGAAGGGTATAAAACTCCGTTCTAATTCTTGGTCTGCTTGAGTTTCGAATAATACCACCCGAGTAAGTGTTTAAAAACGCTATTAATGAAAATAAAATTCCAACTACAAACATTACTCCAAGGTATGGGTAAAGTTGACTTATCTTGGCTCCCGGCGTTTGTGAAATAGAAATAAGAATGTCTAGAATGCTGGAAAGTATATATGCGTTAACAATAAATCGTACGTTCTCCAGTATTATTGTGACAAGGTAAATCACCGTATATTTTGGTTCTAGTTTATAGATTAGGGAAAATGCCCACTTCGTTAATTTTAGGAAATCAACGAAAGACATTTTTTGATTATCAGATTTTTGCGATTGGTTTTCTGTGTTCATGGCAGCTGATACTTATATTAACGCTTTATTTGCATAGAAAAAAGACTATTATTTCCGCAATTTGCTAGTATAATAGTAATTGTACGATAGTAATTCCCATCACAACCCCTTATAATAACAATAAGATATGGATAACATCTTCTACCAACTTGCCCTGGTTTTAGTATTAGCTTCCGGAATCGGTTTGCTTATATTTAAAGCCAAACTTCCTTTAGTGGTCGCCTACCTGCTAACCGGACTAGTTTTGTCTGTTTTTAAATTCTTTGATCTTGGTCATTCTCCTGTTTTTGAAGTTTTACCCGATATTGGCATCGCTTTTGTTTTATTTTTAATTGGTATGGAATTAAATCTTAGCGAGCTCAAGATTTTGGGCAAACCTATTATATTGACGTCGTTGGGGCAAATAATTATCTCAACATTTTTGGGTTTCGTGCTATCAAAATTACTTGGCTTTGGGAATAGTGAAGCTTTTTATCTTGGGCTTGGGCTAGCCTTTTCGTCCACCGTTGTAGTAATAAAAATGCTTTTGGAAAGCCGGGATCTATCTTCCCTATTTGGAAAGTTATCCATGGGTATGCTTTTAGTAGAAGATTTAGTGGCCATTGCTGTTTTGATGTTCATATCCGTGGGGAATTCTACAAATAGCATGAGTTTGCAAAGCAGTTTACCGCTCCTCTTACTGGTTCTTAAGGCTTTAGGTTTGTTTGTTTTAACATTTGTACTTTCGAAATTTTTCCTAAATAAAGTTTTCGAATATACCGCTCGTTCCACAGAACTACTTTACATCACATCCATTACTTGGTGTTTCGCCTTCACAAGTCTTGTGGTGTACGCGGGATTTTCTATCGAGATTGGAGCATTTTTAGCAGGCGTTGCCTTGGCCTCTTCCCCGTATCATATTCAGATTCAAGCCAAGATTAAGCCAATGCGCGACTTTTTCCTCGCGCTCTTTTTCATATACTTAGGTTCAACGGCGGATTTTAAAGACCTAGGAACCACATTGCCAATAATATTAGTATTTACATTTTTTGCAGTGGTTCTAAAGCCCCTCGTGTACATACTGTTGCTTAGTAGATTTGGATTTCGAAAACACACATTATTTCAAACCTCGCTAAATCTGTCCCAGGTTTCCGAATTTTCGTTGATAGTTTTATTGGTAGGTGTGAACGTTGGGTTATTAGATCCAATTACAATTTCGATCATGGCGGCGGTGGCCATACTTTCAATAACGATATCTTCTATTATGATTTCATTTTCCAGAAAGCTTTATAAAGTAGTTTCAAAATTGGTTGCAAATTTTGAAACCAAGGGTAAATCCCACTTTTTTGAACATAGAATAAAAGGCACCCCTACCGGTCACATAATAGTTATTGGTGCCCATAGAATGGGAAACCCTATCGTAAATTACC
Source organism: uncultured Candidatus Saccharibacteria bacterium (assembly GCA_964389145.1). GTDB lineage: Bacteria > Patescibacteriota > WWE3 > UBA101185 > UBA10185 > CAYMCX01. The sequence continues at coordinate 524 of CAYMCX010000041.1, read as the reverse complement.
TCCATTCGCATGGGATACCGTTTGTTGTTATGGATTTTAATCCAATAATAGTAAACGATCTTGTCACTCAGGGGATTAATGCTGTTTATGGCGATATAGGAGATCCGGAAACAGTAGATGCGTTGTTTGTAGCATCGTCAAAACTTGTAATCTGTACTGCATCGGACGTATCTGATAATAAACTATTACTTACGGTTGTT
>CAYMCX010000041.1:0-314 GCA_964389145.1 uncultured Candidatus Saccharibacteria bacterium | reverse complement strand
TAAGGAGTTTAACCCACATGTGACAGTAGTATTGCGTGCCACAGACTCTGAACATGCCCACGCACTTAAACTTATGGGCGCAGATTACGTTTTGCTTCCCGAGAAAGTTTCCGGTGATTACATTGTGAATCAGATAAAACACTATTGGCCGGATGTTAAATTTAACGACGGTATTTCCTTTACGAATAAAGCTGTTAGTTCAATTATATAGGTAGGCTGTCTGCAGGGACCCAATCTTTAACTGTAACTGTAGTGCAGCCCTCATGTCCATGTATCTTTATAACATCGTCTAAACTTTTTCGTATATTTATGGC
>CAYMCX010000040.1:4161-6976 GCA_964389145.1 uncultured Candidatus Saccharibacteria bacterium | reverse complement strand
GTTATCTTAAGGATCGCTGTTTTTGAGCTGATGTTCTCGAAGAACGCTCCTCAGAAAGTAGCAATAGACGAAGCTGTAGAACTTGCCAAAGAGTTTGGAAATGACACTTCGCCAAAATTTGTAAACGGGGTATTAGGTACAGTAGTAAATTATATGGAATCTAACAAAAATGAGTAATTATTTAACTAAAGTAAAAAAATTAATAGAAGACAAATTTGGGGTTGATCCCTCAGAAATAAATGAGGAGTCTTATTTTGAAGACGATCTAAACATCGGCGCAATGGAATTAATGGAATTTTTAAGTGAGTTAGAGGAAGAACTGAAAATCGATTTAGTAGAAGATAAAGATGAGATAGAATCAGTAGGGGATCTAGTGGACTTAATATCCGAAAAACTAGATTAAAGCTAAACTATGCAAGATTTTGACCTGCAAAAACTCGAAAAGATACTAGATACAAAACTTACGGATACGCAACTGTTTAAAACAGCTTTTACGCACCGCTCGTATCTAAACGAACATCACGAATATGAAAATCCCTCAAATGAAAGGCTAGAGTTTTTAGGAGACGCGGTGTTACAGCTTTTGTCTTCAGATTACCTGTTTAGCCATTACTCAGAATCCCCCGAAGGCGACCTTACAAATTTTAGAGCTTCCATAGTTTGTACAAGCTCTCTAGCTACAGAATCTGGTAGATTAGGTTACGGGCAGCTTCTACTTTTATCCCATGGCGAAGAACAAACCGGCGGGCGTGAAAGAGAATACATTTTAGCTAACACATTCGAGGCAGTTTTGGGGGCACTATACATTGAAAAAGGTATAGAGTTTTGTAAAGAATTTGTAGAAAAACAACTGCTCTATAAGGTTGAAAAGATAATAGAGGAGCAGGGTTATAAAGACGCGAAATCAAAATTCCAAGAAATTGCCCAAGAAAAATTTGGGATTACACCATCATATGAAGTTGCGGATTCATGGGGCATGGACCACGAAAAAACCTTTAAGGTAGCGGTTTTTTTGAATAAAGAGAGATACGGAGAAGGCGAAGGACGAAGCAAGCAAAAGGCGGAACAGGCAGCCGCAATAAATGCCTTGGAAAGGTTAAAAGATCAATAGACAAAGGGGGTCTTCTTTGCTAAAATCACTCAGTTATGTCAGTTACAATCAGATTAGCTAAATTCGGAAAAAAGAACGCACCATCTTATAAGATCGTGGTATCAAATACGAGGGATAAAAGAAATGGTTCGTTCCTTGACGTATTAGGTTTCTATAACCCTCTTCAAACAGAGAACAAAATAAACTTTGATAAGAAAAGGTTAGAGGGATGGAAGAACCAAGGCGCGCAAGTGTCAGATGCTGTAAATAAACTCATCGAAGGAAAATACCAATACACAAAGTATAATCCTAAGAAAGATGCAGTTAAGTCAGAAGAGGCGCAAGCCGCATAAACTAAGAATTTATCTACTGCAGTACAATCATGAAAGAATTTATTGAATACCTTATAGCCCACATAGTATCTCAACCACAAGAAGTCAAAGTAGAGGAATCTATCGATCCGGAAAATGGTTTTCGAAGCTATAGTGTTAGAGTTGCTCCCGAAGATATGGGATTTGTCATTGGAAAAGAAGGCCGAATTATCAAAAGTTTAAGAAGTCTAACAAGGGCCAAAGCAATTAAAGATGGAATTAGAATGAATTTAGAGCTGATTGATTCCGGAAACAAGCCGTCTGAAGATGCCAGTAAATAATACATTAATATTTGACGTCGTAACGTTATTTCCCAACCTTTTTACAGAACATCTAAATACATTACCGTTAAAAAGAGCAATTGAAAAAGGGCTTGTGCAAGTTAACCTCATTGATCTACGCAAATACGCTATAGATAAGCATGGAACCGTTGACGACAAACCTTATGGTGGAGGAACCGGTATGGTGTTAATGATAGAACCAATATTTAAAGCGTTAAATGAAATAGGAGACAGACAAAAAACCTTGCTTATGTCACCTAGGGGCAAAAGATACACACAGCAAAAAGCAAACGAACTCTCTAAATTAAATCATATAACAATAATTTGCGGACGTTACGAGGGAATAGACGCTCGTGTAGAAGAAAATTTAGCCGACGAGTCTATTTCGGTTGGGGATTATGTTTTATCAGGCGGGGAGATCCCTGCGATGGCAATCATGGAAAGTATCACAAGACTAATTCCCGGAGTACTGGAAAAGGAAGATGCTACTACTAAAGAGTCCTTTACCGATTGGGGGATAGAACATCCTCAATACACACGCCCCGAAGACTTCAACGGGTGGAAAGTACCACCAGTACTACTCTCAGGAAATCACAAGGAAATAGAAAAGTGGAAAAAAGATAATTCTTTACGGTAAGTTTTGTGGCTGTGTTGCAGGTTCCCCAGTAGCTTCTTCGCCAACCTCATCACTTGTTTCTACACCAGTTGCTTCGTCGGCGGCGGGCTCAGATGGGGTACTCTCCTCAGAATTCTCCAATAACTCCTGATTCACCTGTTCGATTGTAATATTATAATGCTTCATATCCTTAAGTTCATTTATAGTTTTAATGAACGTGGGGTCGGATAAATCTAATTCAACCGGGTCATCTGTTACTGCCATAGATTCGATCTTTATGTAAGGGGACACAAGTGAAAAGGTTACGTCCAGTGTATTTTCTTCCTCACTTATCGTTGCATATCTGAAATTCTCAACATCGATCATTCGTGCAGATCTCTCTAAGTTTCTCAAGAAAGTATTGAGCTGTTCAACATTACCCTCAGCTCCCAAAGAAATATTGACCATTTTATAAGCA
>CAYMCX010000040.1:0-4151 GCA_964389145.1 uncultured Candidatus Saccharibacteria bacterium | reverse complement strand
CTTTATGGCTGACTCCGAAAAAGAATAGCTTAATTTAGTAACTTTCATTCCGGATTCTCTGGCAATTTGATCAACCTGGGTAAGCAATAACGGAACAGCAGCTTCGTCAACCAATACTTTCTGGACAAGAACAGAGTTCTCATCCACCACCTGCTTAAAATCAGAAATCTTTTTAAGATTAGCTAGTTTTGCGTCAAGCTGCGCGGATAAAGACTCTTTTCCATCCACTTCTGCATTTAGAGGACCTAGGGCACTTACCGACGGATAAAAAACAAAGAAGCCAAGAGCAGCGGTAATTCCCAAAGCTATTAAAGGAACTAAGAAGTTTATGAAGAAATCCTTAATTGGCCTTGTATTTACTGATATATTTGATTTTTCCGGTACTTTGATGTTAGTATCTGGCATATTAATTAACTTTCTTTAAAGCCTCTGGCTGGTAAGTTATAACTATAAAAAATCCCGCTCTATTTGAGGCATTTTCCAAATTTACAGAACTTAACGTAACGTCCGTAAACAATTCCTTGGACTCCGTAAGCTTACTAATAAAGTCGGCTATGGCCATGTAATTATCCCCAGTGCCGTTCAACGCTATTTTATTTCCCGGTTGGATATTAAAAGACGTAACCTTAATAGTTCCAGGTACTCGCGCTGTAAATTCCTCTAAAAGCTTTGAGTAGTAAACCCTGGAAGCAAAAAGGTCAGATAAAATCTTGTATCTGGTTTCCAAATTACGTGCCCCAATCTCAATAGGCGTAAGTTGCTGTATTTCTGTCCTGCTCATATCTATTTCATTATCGAGTTGTACTGATTGACTCTTCAAAGTGTTTATTCTGTAGAAAAAGAAGCCGGAAATCAAAGCCACAACAACAACTAAAACTAAAGTAACCACGGTACTCACTTTTACTAATTTTACTTGTACTTGTTCCTGTTTTTCTTCCTGTGGTATTAGGTTAATAAAATCGGCCATGTGTTCCTTTTATAAACTTTCACTCCTATAAATCTTTGAGCGCCAATCCAACGCCAGTTGCAAATACGGGACCCTCTTGCATCAGGGTTTCTTTATGTTCAGCTATTTTTTCTGAAAATTGGATGTTTTTCCAAGGATTTGCCAGTTCGACCTCGGCATCAAGGTTATTCGCCATGTAGAAAAATAAACCGGGCATTAGGGCAGTTCCTCCAGACAATACTACTCTGCTAATATTAATATTAGGGTTATGAGTTGTAAAGAATATCTTGGATCTCTTAACCTCCTGAACAATATTATCAAACAGTGGCTTTAAGACATTATAAATCTTTCCCTCAGCTTGGCTACTATCCAAACCGTAAGCCTTCTTATATTCCTCGGCTTGGATATAATCCAGCCCAAGATCTTGCGATATTGCTCTTGTTAAAATATCACCACCCATAGAAATACTTCTAGTAAATTGAACAGAGCCTCTGTATGTAATAACAACCAAACTCTCGGAAAATCCGATATTTAAAATGATTGTAGCTGCGGGGTGATCCAACGTATCTCCTAAAACTCTTCCCATTGAAATTGTTTCAGGCTCAATACCCCGGGGAACGAGTTTTGCATTTCTCAAAATTTGAACATATTTATCTAAAATTGTTTTCTTAGCGGCAACCAACTGCACACTCATCTTGTTTTTATCCGGTAGGTCCGTTTCTATTTTTTGGTAAGTTAAACTAACTTCTTTAAGGGGCAGGGGAATGTACTGCTCGGCTTCAAACTGAATTGAATTTTTAAGCTCCTTATCATTCATCGTAGGAACTTTTATTATTCTCATATATACGTGATGCTCGGGTAAAGCAACCACGGTGTTTGAGCTTTTAAATCCTGTTTCGTCAAAAAAATCTCTAATGGCCTTGGAATAGTTAACTATGTCGTCTTTTTCGTCAGTTTCAAGATTAATTCGGGGATTATCATACATTCCAAACTTTAAAAGTATGTTCTTGCCCTTCTGGTTGTCCAGTTCTACCGCTCGAAAATTGTGTCTTCCTAATTCTAATCCGATAATGGGCATATAGATATTTTACAGAACTTAACCTAATTGGACAATGGCTCCTCTGCCGATTTTGAATATAATACAAAATCAAATTCTGTTGGTAAGGCGTTATATGTCTTTAAAACTGTCACCTTTTTCACCACATCGTTAACTTTCCCGGTGGATGTTATTAAAATACCCTGGGATGGTATTGTGGCGCTAGAAGAAGGCAGGATATATGCGTTTAGGTCATCGTATAAAGATCTTATACGAACAGCCACAGGATTTGTTTTTCCGGGGATAGTATGGCATCCAAAATCCTCTAATAAATAGGTGCTGGTAACGTACGAGCCGGAGCTTCCCGAAATAAAAAGTACAGATACTGCGAGGGGATTGGAAAGTGTTACCGTGTCAACGCATAATTGAAAAGTGGTATTAGAAGGGTAACCGGATAAGCTTACTTCCAAAGTCTGCGCCGCATCTAGTCTAAAATTGTACTGTCCGGAGGTATTCCCCTCATATGCAAGAACTACATCCGCAGTTGCGGTTACGCCATCTGTTCCAACAATCTCAATACGGCAGACAGAATCACAGTTGTTTGCATTGATGTAACCTGAAAGAGTATCCATGGGCAAAGAAAGTAAATGTTCTGCCCCAGCTTCTGCAATAGCTAAAGCCCTGCTCGACAAATCAACCCGGGACATGTTGCTTAAACTTTTTACAAACCTTGTAGAAATACTCATACCAACAGCCAATGCTATCACCATTACTGAAACGATAATTACCAAAGTTTGTCCTTTATAACTTCTTTGCATAAAATGAGTAACCTTTCTTGTTAGTATGTCCCTCGAGATACGATAGTATCATCTATCTCAGCACACTTTTCCGGCCTCGCAACATCGGGACACGTCCCGGAATTGGCCTGAGCAACATACATTCCTATTGTGACTCTTTGAGGGTTGGTTCCTTCTACGACAAAACAAGGATCAACAAAGTTATTTCCGTATGGAATGGTTTTGCAAAAGACACTTACTCCTGTTGTTGCGTTGTTATCAGTTATGTTTAGGCCAGTACCGTTGTAGGTTCTTGTCACGTATCCTGCAGCATAGGGCGAGACAATGGGGTAATAAACAGTATAACTAACTGGAATGTTGTTCTTATCCCTAAAAGACAGTGTGGCCGAGGTTAAGTTATGGACCGGCTGATCAACAGAGATGGCACTTCTAAGTTCACGCTCCAATTTTAAGAAAAGGTAGTTAGCATTCATCTCCAGCTCATTATTGCTTTGTGTCTTTGTGTAGCTTCTTGTGATAGAAAGTATGATGTTAGAAGAAACTCCCATCGTTATAGTAATAAGTGCCACAGTAAGAAGCAGCTCTATAAGAGTAAAACCTTTGTTATTAATTTTATCCATACTAGTTTCCCCTCCAATTAGTTAAATCAGTGTAGTTATATGTAGATTTATTTTGATTTCCCACAGTCCAGTTAACTACAACGTGAAATCTGATCATAGTATCCGTACCGTCCAAATACCCTCCTGTAACATCAGTTGCATAAAAATATACGGGAGTAGTCACAGCTGGAGTTAATCCACCTGTAATAGATAGATCCTGGTTAATTATGCACACAGCCCCTGAGGAAGGGTTGCAGTTTGTAACCAAAGCTCTAAACCCGGTAGTAGGCGTGGACCAAGGCGTGGAATCCCTCTTTGCTCTTAATCTTTCCAACTGTTCGTTGGCCTTTTTTGTACTCTGCAACATCAACTTACTCTGAAGTGAAGATCGTATTGTATAAACTGTGAGGGATACTAAGGAAGTAATTATAACTACTGAGATTCCTAAAGCTAGTACTGTCTCTACAAGACCAATGCCTTTATGGTTTGTACTTAGTATTTTTTTAAATTTTTTATTAAATAACATAATAGTTTAATTTTAGTAAGTTTACGGACAAACTGCCGCCCCTGTGTACGACGTAATCAAACCAAACGAGTTAATATCAACTCTACGACAATTTCCGTCCGCGTCCGTAACATAAATTTGTGTAGCTCCGGAAGCGTCTCCGTTTGCTAGGCTGAAAAAGACACACTGAGCAGCTCCGGAAGTAGCAATCACGGCACCTCCGGGAAGATTATCACTTTGATCGGAGCTTAGTAGCGAAGCACAGTCA
>CAYMCX010000039.1:5753-7069 GCA_964389145.1 uncultured Candidatus Saccharibacteria bacterium | reverse complement strand
CCGCAGGAGATCATTTCGCCAGGGTCGGCCAGGCCGGCAACCCAATTGATGTTGCGGTGGCAGGACAAGTAGCGCCTATGGAAGCTCTCGCTTTGAACGCTGTTACAGAGAAAGAAGGTCCTAAGTATGAGGCCTAATAAATCGCAGCAGTATTTCTTATCTGTTGTATTGATATTGGCGGTAGGCGTTTTACTTAGACTTGTGAATTTAGGTGCCGAGAGTTTAAGGCTGGATGAGACACAAAGTGTTTGGCAAGCTGCTCATTCTACGCAATATATTAGAGATTACATGGTTAAGAATGTTCACCTTCCGCTTCACAACACTCTATTACATTTTTGGATTTTACACTTTGGTACAGGAGAAAAAGCAGTACGTTTGCTTTCGGCAATTCCTGGAATTCTCACGCTTCCGGTTTTATTTTTTTTGGGCAAGGAGTTATTTGGAAAAAAGACCGCCTTAATTGCGCTTCTGTTTGCGTCATTCTCTCCCTTTTGGATTTGGTATAGCAGGGAAATTCGCATGTATACGCTTCTGACTCTTGTGACAACCCTTTCATATTACCTGTACGTAAAGATAATGAAAGAAAACAAACCAATCTATTACTTATTCTATATTTTGGTAAACGCGGTAGGCATGTATACCCACTACTTCTTCTTTTTAGTTTTGTTGGTGCAAGGTATGTTTTACTTGTTTAAACTCAATAAAAAGTGGGAAGGAAGTTTGAATTATAGTAAGAAAAAACAGTTTTTAGCGCTGATTTTGACTGGGGTTGTTCTTGCAGGAATATTTGCACCATGGGCAGTTTCTTTGTTTACTTCATACGGATCGGGATCTGCGGCACCTGTTTTAGCAAGGCCGACCTCTTTTAATGTAGTGCTAAGTTTTTTCGAATTTACCTTTGGGTATCAGCCTGAATATTTGAGTAGCACTTTAATTTCTTTTTGGCCGATTGTGATTCTATTGGGTTTTTTATTTTTAACAAAGAGGAAGTCCCCTTTTACCACCGGGTTTGAATTAGTTGTGTTGGGAACAGTTTTCCCGGTTTTCCTTATATTTTTTGTAAGTTTAGTTTATACACCAATGTATCTAACCAGGTATTTAACTACGGCTACACCTCTATTTTTTCTTTTACTAGCTTGGTATTTGAACGAAATTGTTGGAAAGATGAAGTATGTGATGATTGGTCTGGTGTTTTTTACTTTTGTTGCAGCTCTTACGATTCAGTTTACAAGTAAGGATATTCCGGTACGTGAAAATTACCGCGAGGCCATAAGCTACATTGAAGAAAATGCAGGGCCAAGAGACATAATCGTTCT
>CAYMCX010000039.1:3179-5743 GCA_964389145.1 uncultured Candidatus Saccharibacteria bacterium | reverse complement strand
AAGCCCTGCGTATACAATGTTTCCGTTTCAGTATTATTACAAAGGTAGCTCAAAGGTGGAAAGTGTTCCTATCTGGAACAAGAAGAAAGGTGCAATTCCTGAAACAACTGTTGAGAGGGTTCAAGAAGACGCGCAGATATTACAAAAAGGACACAGCAGAATGTTTTTGCTAATTACAATGAATTTGACCGGTACCGATGTAGTGAAAAACTATTTCGACACGAATTACACCAAATTAGATAAAAGGCAGTTTTCCAAGGATATTTGGGTTCACGTGTATCAGGCAGAATATTATTAAAGGTTTATTTTTGAAGAAACTGGATGCGTTTTAGGTCTCAGACCGTTTTTTGTAGTGATATAATCTCCCCATGCAAAAAAATAAAAAGACTGTATTGGTTATGTTTGGAGGAAAATCCCCTGAGCACGAAGTTTCTGTAATCACCGGTGTTCAGGTACTAAATAACATTGATAAAAATTTGTATACACCCATCCCTATATACGTGGCAAAAGATGGAAGATGGTACTATAGCGACTCTTTTTTCAAACTAGAAACTTTCAAGAATCTTTCCTCAATTCCTTTTAATGCTGAGGAAGTATTTCTACCTGCAAATCCAAATAATAAATATATACGTGGTGTTAGGTCAATCCTTTTGATAAGAAGGTTAAAAATTAAGTTTGATGTAGTTTTTCCGTGTTTTCATGGTGGGTTGGGTGAGAATGGCGGATTCCAGGGTTTGTTTGAGGTAATCGAAAAGCCATATGTAGGATCAGAAGTACTGGGTTCTGCACTGGGTATGGATAAGGTTGTTTGTAAGGATATTTTTAAGGCGAACAATTTGCCGACAGCCCCCTACGCTTACTATTTTAAGGAAGAAATAAACACAAATTTGGATAGTATTGTGACTAAACTTGAAAATACGTTTGAGTACCCCATGTTTGTGAAACCAGCAGTTGGCGGTTCAAGTGTTGGAATTACAAAGGCGACAAACAGTGAAACTTTAAAGCATGGGTTGGAATTAGCTGCGATGTTTGATTCAAAAGTGATTATTGAGAAGGGTATCGAGGGTGTCAGGGAAATGAATGTATCTGTTGTGGGTAATTCTACCGGACAAGTGGAGATTTCTGCGTGTGAAGAGGTATTTCACGAAGGACAGTTTTTAAGCTATGACGATAAGTATAAAGGTGGGGATGGCAAGTCACAGGGAATGGTTTCCACAAAAAGGCAAATACCTGCGGATATCAAAAGCGAAACTTTGGAACTTATACAATCTACTGCAAAAAAAGCTTTCTCAAGTTTAAATTGTTTTGGATTAGTTCGTGTGGATTTTTTGGTTATGGAAAACCCCGCCGAAGTAAATATCATCGAAGTTAATACGATTCCTGGGAGTTTGGCTTTTTATCTTTGGGAGGCAAAGGGAATAAAGTTTTCGGATATTCTTACAAGACTTATAGAGTTAGCTGAGAAAAGATCCGAAGATAAAACTAGCAGAACAAGTACTTTCGAGACAAATATATTAAAAGATTTTAAAACCGGAATTAAGAATTCAAAGCTTAGTTAATAGTTGTCGGGCAGATCGTTTTCAATTAAGACTATTGTTTTGTTGGGGTTAGTTACATGGTTTTGTAGTTCGCTAAGTGAGCTGATAAAAGTTACCTTTTCTTTATGATTTATACCCTCGTTTAAAGCCAGGGTTCTTTCGTTTTTTCCTACTAGCAGGATCTTATCGCAGTTAATATCAGCCAGTGTTCCTAATTCGTTGTGTATTGCTTTCGTTTTACTTCCCAGCTCAACAATTCCAGGTGTAACTATGATTCTTTCTAAAGAATCAAACGTACCCAGTAGCTCCAGAGCGGCTTTGAAACCTGTGATGTTACTGCTGTACGCATCATCTATAACGGTTAATCCGTTATGCCAATACTTAATTTCTAACCTATGTTGTAGTGGTTTAAGATTACCAATAGCTTCAATAATTAGATTAGGCTCTACATCCAGAAGTGTTCCCATTGTTGCTGCGGCCAGTATATTTTCAATGTTAGATTTTCCTATAAGCCTGGTACTTGCCTTGTGCTCTTTGCCTTTAAGAACAATAATAAATTCGCAGCCCAATTTAGTGGGTTTTATATCCTTTACATAGAATCCATTCTGCTCTACACCGTATAAGTTTGCCTCGCTTTTGTACTTTGAATAGTTGTTTCTTATATGTTCGTTAGCTCCGTTTAATACAGAAACGCCTGTTTTACTTGAATATTCCACAATCTCAAATTTTGCTTTAATCGTGTTTTCGATTTTTTTAAAACGGTCAATGTGCTGCTCGTTTATTCCGGTTAGTATTGAGTGATCCGGGAGAACCATTTCGCAGATTTCTCTAATCTCACCAATCTTATATGCTCCCATCTCGCATATAAAATAGTCGTAGCGATCGTCGAGTTCGTATTCAACAACCTTTGAAATCCCAAAAAGCGTGTTATAGCTTTCTGGTGTCCTTAACACTTTATACTTTGTTCTAAGAATGCTGTACAAGAATTCCTTTACACTAGTTTTTCCGTAAGACCCGGCTACTCCT
>CAYMCX010000039.1:2007-3169 GCA_964389145.1 uncultured Candidatus Saccharibacteria bacterium | reverse complement strand
TTAGTTTATTTTGTTTCAGGACGGAAATGTGGCTTCTAATACCTTTTTTTACTTTGTTTCTGTTTAGAATTTCTTTAGGTTTCAAGAAAGCTAGTCCCAGTATCAAGAATATATAAGGTTGGGTGGCTAGTAACATTCCAATAACAAGTCCGGTTAATCTGTATAAAAACACAAGTAATATATTAATCACGATCGTACACAGAACGGCAATGTAAAATATGTTTTTTGCTTTTGATGTCCATACTAATTTCTTTTTTGAGGTATCGCTTCGTTTAAATGGGTTAGCAGCAATCCATCTAAGAAATCTTATAGGGCTATATTCCTCAAGTTGAAAAATATGAAGTTGGGTTACGTATGGAAAAAAGATTTGTATCATATAAACTCCCTAAGTACTTCCAAAAACTTTTCAGGTTTTTCTAGGTGTGGGCTGTGTCCGGATCCCCATACTACTCTGATCAATGAGTTTGGAATCTCTCTTCTAAAAATCCCAGTGCGCCACACACCGACCTGGCTGTCTTTATCGCCCCAAACTACGAGTGTAGCTGCTTTTATATCTTTGAGTAAGTGCGTCAAATCTTGATTAACTACCTTAACAAGAGTGTTACGGAGCTCGCCGGCATTTTTATAATCCTCGCTGCCGGAAATATTTCGTATTTTTATAACAAGTCTGTTGGGGAGAAACTTGGCGAAAGTTTTCGCACACCTATAGAGTATTTGTTTATTTGAAGTAAGCCCGGTATTTGTTACAAAACCGGCACTGTCAACCAATATTAGTTTGTCGCAAAGAGAAGTTGTTGCGGCTAGTATTATTGCGACCCTACCTCCAAACGAATGCCCCAGTATTGTGCATTTACTTATCTTTAGTTTGTTCAAAAAATCCTCTACTAGTGTTGCGTAGTCGTATATATCAAAGTCTGTGTTTGGTTTTGGTGATATTCCAAATCCCGGAAAATCAAGCGTGATGACATTATATTTATCAATAAATACTTTAGTTGTGGTATCCCATTCTGCAGCTGTTCTTTTCCACCCGGGTAAGATCAAGAGATACTTTTCTGTATTACCGCTATTGTAAATCTCGTAATTTATGATGTTGTTATTAACGACAATCTGCATATAAATTTAGATCCACTCGGAAGAATTAGTAAAGGTAATATCCATTTTC
>CAYMCX010000039.1:0-1997 GCA_964389145.1 uncultured Candidatus Saccharibacteria bacterium | reverse complement strand
CATGGACTCCGTCCATGCCGCCCATTCCCATTCCACCTATGCCCGTTTTTTTAATAGCGAAGTAGACTACTGCAGTGGAGATTATCCCCAGTATTGCAAAGGGCAGACGTAGTACAAAAAGGTCTCTTTGTGAAAAAAGTGAAGCAATTCCTGCTATATATTTTCCTATAAAAGGTGCTTGGATACTAAGTGTGAATTCTCCTCGCAGATACTCTATTCCTGAGTTTAAATACAGTATCTCATCGGTAAAAAAGAATTCATAATTTAGTTTGTATAAAAAAAGAAAAACAACAATTGCAGCGAGAATTAGAAAAGCAATTTTTTGAAAAATTTTCCTGGCCAACATGCCTTAATGATACCAAATACTTATTTAAGCGGTCGGTCAAAAAAGATACCCCTCAGAAAGAGGGGTATCGCCAAGTTATTTCTAATAAACTAGAAGCTTAAGATGTCCAAAATCTTGGAGATCAAGGATTGGTCAATGCTACTAATTTCACCGGTTTCCGGGTCAACAGTCATCTGTACAGGAATACTTATCTTAAATATTCCAAGCAATTTTTCACTCTTTTCTGCAACAGCCTTATACTCGAACGAACCGTCTGATTCTTCCAACGCCATCTCTATTTGCTCTACTTTGCCGGCAAGTTCTTCGTTATTGTTTAAAGATCTTGTGAATTTAATTTTAATTCTATTTGTTGCAGCAAGTCCCTCACTGTTTTCGTTAGCTTCTTTAATCTTTATTTCGTATTCAAACTCGTTTTCGTTCTCGTCTTCAATTTCGTTCTCGTCCTCATCCATATCGTCATCTTCTTTTACGGTTCCGTCGTCGTTAAGCTCTACCTGGTCTACAACTTTACCACTTGCGTTGTAAATAAACTGCCTGAGCTCAAACTCACCATCATCTTCAATCTTTTTAACTGTTTTAGTAGTAGTTCCGTCTGCATTAACTACGGTTGAGACAACTACTGTTTTATCCTCTTCATCCTCTATTTCGCTTTCGTCCTCATCAACATCTTTATCATCCATGTCATCTACATCTTCTATATCTTCGTCTTCGTCTTTTCCATCTTTATCGTCGTCTGAATCTTTGGAGTCTCTAGAGTCTTCGGAGTCATTTTCATCCTCATCGGAATCCTCACCATCTTCGGAGTCCTCAGAGTCTTCCGATTCATTCTCATCTTCGTCTGACAACACGGCAGATAGTCCGTTTCCGTTTGGAAGGAGTTTTTTAGCTGCCAGACCCCCGGAAGCGGCTACTACCAAAATTAGTAGTAATAAAACAGGTAAATGGAAAACATTTAAAGTAAGGGAACTTTGAGTGCGTGTAATTTTATTCATCTGTAAAGTTTAGCACTATCGGGGAGTTTGTTGTAAGAATTTTGTAAGAGTTTTTCGGATCAATTAGGAGTTAAGGCACAAAAAAAGGGAATTCGACTCTGGTGAGTAAAATTCCCTTTTATATAAAACTAACTATTTATTTGGATCAACTTAATTTAGCCAGCAGGCATGTTCTGGCTGTTGGGTTGAAGTTGAAACTTCTTCGAAACACACGAGATTCAGTGTGTATTCGGTAGCCCAATCCCACAAAACTACAGGACTGACTTGCATTCCCTCACTATCGATCGGGTATGTGAGTCTTTGTGCTGAGGCCGGTATGTTCACCATTGCCAAGGCGGTGTCCTCATACAACGTGAATGTGTGACTTTCACCTGGTTTGGGCATCGGGATCGATGGGGGCAGTTTTTCGATGTCGTACAGCGGTGAAATTACTGCGTCCGCCGGGATTGTGCAGGCAATTGTGTACTTGCGGGCATTTGCGCCTGGTTTTGCTTCCCCGGAATCCTGCAAACTATACGGGTTAACAAAAAGACCCATGCTCTTGAGTTGGCAGGGAACCAGAAATGTAAAGCGAGGGGGCTGTTCCCGAAGTATTTCAGCGCTAGTCTTTGTGGGCCGTGTTACTCGGTAGATCCCAAAAGCTACAAGCGCCACCATCG
>CAYMCX010000038.1:6323-7144 GCA_964389145.1 uncultured Candidatus Saccharibacteria bacterium | reverse complement strand
ATTGTTCCACCAAATCCAATTGCTCCCCTTAACCCTTTCACATCTTTTTGATATGAGGTTAAATCCCCATCCTGTACTACAATCTCCCCATCTTTAACTAAACTTGGGTAGTTTGAAATGCCTGCTGTTACGCCGCTATCACTGTAATCAGTTGTTTCCTCATACATCTTTGCTGAGCTTCCATTAAACGTTATAAGACCTGTTTCACTCCAACCTAATGCTCCTTTATTAAGCCATTTATCTTTATTCGAATTAAAAAATGCAAAATCGTATGAATTAACTTTTCCCGAACAACTGTCGTAATCGGGCGGACAAAAATACGAACCGTTCATGCCGGCAAATCCATTATTGTCTTTTACATAATCACCTAAACTTTTTGTCGGGCAATTATCTTTGCAAATATCTTCATTTGCAGAAACGGTTTTAACCGTAACCGACGATAACGGAACCTTTAACAAATAAACACCAAAGGTGCCTCTATCGTTTTTAACAGTTGTGTAACTATATCCCTCCGCAGCAGTAGCAGCGGCCGCGGCTGCAGCTGCCGCAGCAGCTTTGGCAACGGCGTCTTGATACACTTTGTAATCCGCATCAAGTTTTGCAATTTCTGTGGAAAGTTCTTCTTGCAGGGTTGCAAAATCTTGAGCTAATAACTTAGGACCCCATCCAATTGCCATATCTTCACTGGTTTTTGTATCAAGTTTTGCAGCAATATTTCTTTTAACTTTAGTCAAAAATTCCTGGTAGGAGGTGTAAGTCTGGTCTACTTTAAATAGGACACTTGCATCGTCTGTAGCCTTAAGCTTTGCGTATTCTGCCTC
>CAYMCX010000038.1:0-6313 GCA_964389145.1 uncultured Candidatus Saccharibacteria bacterium | reverse complement strand
ACATTTTATTTGGTTCTTCCAAAGATTCAAGTTGTTGCAATGCTAGATGTTCGTCAAAAAGTTCCTCAGCAAAATTATTTTTAAAAGTATCCTGCTGTTCTGACACAACCATATAGTTGTTTTTTAGCTCTGTATAAAGGTGTCGGAAATATAAACCTCCTCCAACCAACGCTATAACTAAAAGCACAAAGTTGAACATAGTTAAATAGTTAATAAAAACACCTGAGAAATGAGGGTACTTAACGTGAATATTCGAAACTGCGTTTTTCAAGGAAATTCCTTGGGGCAGATGCATACTCTAATCCTAAATTTTTCCAAGCTTCTTAGCAAGTACTTCTGCTTCGGTTAGCTCTTTTGCGATTTCTTCTAAGCCGCGGTCCCAAAAAGATTTATCTGAAATATCCACACCCATTTGGGCAAAAATATTTTTAGGTGACTCGGATGTACCTGCAGCCAGAAACTCTTTAAATTTCAGGATAAATTCAGGATTGTGTTTTACTGAATTCTGAAGTGATTTAGAAATTAGTAAACCGCTGGCGTAAGTGTAAACGTAGAAAAATCTTCGAAGGTGGCTCCAGTAAACCCACCAATTTGCAGAACCGGGCGTTGCAATTACAGAATCACCCATGTAGGCCTTCATATTCTTTTGAAAAATCTCGCCAATTCTTTCTTTAGACAAATATCCTTTTGATTTAAACTCACTATGAAGCTGCTGCTCAAATCTGTATGCGGCAACTTGCCTCTGAATACTAGAAACGGCGTCATTCAACCTGCTCATTAATAGAGTGAGTTTTAACTCGTCGTCTGACTCTTTCACAATTTCCCTCAAAACAAAATCCTCCATAAAGGTACTTGCCACTTCCGTTGTTGCCGTTGAAGTTCCTCCGTTTAAAGCGTTTTGCGCTCGGTTTGTAAGAACATCGTTTATTGCATGGCCCATCTCATGAGCAACTGTTGTCACATCTCTTAACGTACTGGTGTGATTTAGCAAAATGTAAATCGGCTGATTTTTTGTAAACGATACACAAAATCCACCGTCTGTTTTACCCTTTTTTGGAAATACATCTATTTGACCGTTTTTCACAAAATCCTGAAATATACCTGAAAATTCTTTATCGAGTTTTTCAAAAGTCTTATTCACAATTTCTACAGTTTCGGGCCAGGGAAAGTCTCTATCGATATTTCCGTATTCAACATTTCGTTCATGGTATGAAAGCTTTTCTACCCCCAACAACTTTGCTTTTAATTTGTAAAATCTTTTGGAAATATCAAATCTTTTTTCAACCGAATCAAGCATCGCGTCCACAACTCCAGTTTCCATATCGTCACCAACATGTGTCAAAAGATCAGGCCTCTCAACTTTCCTCAAATCGTCATTTACCTTTTTAAATTCCAATACTGAATTCATTTCATGTTCAGCCGTATCTGCGTGTTTTTCTAAGACATCGTTAAAAGCGGCGGCGGCACTGTCGCGAATCTGCTTATTTTTATTATTCATTAAATCTGTTAGCTCAGAAAAGTTTTTAGTGACCTTCTTTCCCTCTGCATTAAGCACTTTTCTTTCTTCTTTAGATAAGAAACTTGCAGTCATGTGTACCCAATTATCAATGGAGGTAGAACTTACTAAATTCAAGATTTTTTCCTCGTCCTCGCTCAGTAAATATTTTGATTCGTCGAAAAGATTTTTTAGATAGTGTTTGTATGTAGATAGACCTGGGTGATTTAGGAATTTTTCCTGATCTTTTGGAGGAATCTTTGCAATTCGGTATGGGAAAAACTGAATGTCGTTTCCAATCTTAATACTTAAATCCTTAATTTTATTATATTTAGCTTTCAATTCTGTATCATTTTGATCTTGCTGTGTTCGTAACCAAAAATAGTAACCTTCATCGCCGCTACCTGCATACTTTGCCGATAACATTTCATACTCATCCAAAGCTTCTTTTAAGATTTCAGGATTAGTTAAGTATTCTGTGCTATCTTTCCATTTTTTTATAAAGGAATAACTTGCGTCTATAAGTTCCTGTCTGGATTTTTCTATTCTTGGATCATCATCTGAATTAAAAAGTGGAGTTAAATTCCAACTGGTTTTTGTGTCGGGGGTGTTTGCCATGAAAGTATTCTACCAGAGGTGATCAAGGCAGGCTCGTTTAGTGTTAACAGAGCCTGCCTCGTTTTTTAGTTCCCCCTACCAGCGTAGCCTGTCCCCTTCCAAGTCACTCAAAGGTGTAAAACAGCACCTTGTTTGGACCGGGGTTGGAAACTGGAATTGGAACGGAACCCGGACCTGAAACAAGCGTGAGCGTTTTATCATGCAATGCAACGCTTTGCTTTAATTGCGCCCGCGCCAGGTGATCCGCTTTTTGTGCGTCCATCCATCCTGGCATCTCTATCCTTACCAGGTTGTTTACGATTTGAAACTTCCACACCTTTCTATCCTTCCACTTCCATCACAGAACTGGTTTTGTGTTTGCCTAGCCTAGCACGTTGCAGTGTTTGCTAGTGACAGCAGCCGCACTCGCGCAGAAGTTCCAGAGCAGGACCATTTGTATTCCATGAGTCCTCCTCCAGTTTGAGTAGCTGCCATGCCAATTCGGTGAACTGGCTTTTTAACTTCTCCAAGCCCCCACGTTTCAACTTGGCGTACTCTGCACCAGTCAAATCCACGGTAAACAAAGTATTTGATGCGGCAGCGGCATTAATTTGCCTAATGATCCGCGGCCAGTTTCGCCACGATAGGAGCCGCTGTTGGAATTGACCGTCTGCAATAACAACTTTCGCCGACAGCATTTTTCCTGATGCATTGTGCACCTCGCGGACACGTGGATAAAATCCTTGTGGTTGCAGAACTAAAACTACCGTGTCGTCCGGCAGCTTCGCGAGATACTCCGTTTCCTTCAGATCCTTGCCAGATACGGCATAGACTGGACCCCTAAACGGAAACTCAAAAAACCGCTCAACTTTTCCCTTCATTTTTGTCTCCTGTACACAATTCTCAAGTTAGTTTTACCTGACCCGCTATGGCGTCGTGATTTGATCGTGCAGACGTGCATCCAACAAGGTCACCGACGCTGTAAGCATATTCAATGATGCGGAAATATCGCTGTTTGCACAGACCCGGGCAATGCTAGCCAATTCCTTATTAGTTATGGTGTTGTTTTTGACGCGTTGCCAAAACGACGATAGATTTCCCAACTGCCCGACCAATCTTGGACACTGGGCTTCGAACAGTTCCTCAACACTGCTGTACATAATTAGCCTCCTCTCTTATCAATATTTGGATAGTTTGCGGATTACGTTTTTGAAGTATAAGGCCTTTTCAGCCACATTTCAACCTATAGTAGCACCACACACCCAAGCTCCCTCCCCTGCCCATAGGTAATTGACGTTCAAACCACATTAGTGTAATATCCCTCTGCTATGCCTAAAACTAAAAGAACCTGGCAACCAAAAAAGTTAAAAAGAGTTAGAAAACATGGATTTAGAGCCAGAGCTAAAACTGTTGGTGGAGTGCGTGTTTTAAAGGCCAGAAAAGCAAAAGGTAGAAAAGTAATAGCCATAGCATATAACGGTAAGTAATATTTCCCCCACGCTAACAACCTATTGCGATATAATTCAATCAAATGTTAAAAAGACAATTTAGACTCTCATCTAAATATGAGTTTAATATTACGCGAAAATATGGAAAAAACGCGGAAGGTAAGTGGTTTTACATGTATTATCTAATCCCCAGAAACTATAAAGGTGTATCAAAAGCTGGAATTGTGATATCTAATAAGTACAGCAAATCCGCAGTCAAAAGAAATAAGCTAAAAAGACTGTTCAGAGAAGCGTTAAGAGCAAACTTTGATAGAATACCCGAAGGGTTCTGGATAGTAATTTATCCAAAGCACCAAGCAGGAAGGAAAAAATATGAAGAAATTAGCACTGATTTTGCTAAAACTATACAAGAAGTATTTGTCTCCACGTAATTTTGGCGTTCTTACATGCCGGTTTGAACCAAGCTGTTCTGACTACACGTACGAGGCCGTTGAAAAGTATGGAGCATTGAGGGGCGGGATAAAAGGTCTCTATAGAGTTTTAAGATGTAATCCGTTTTCTAAAGGGGGCTACGATCCTGTACAATAAAGTCTATGATTTCTGAAATTTGGAACACAATATTAGTTAATCCGATAATGAACGTACTTGTAGGTTTTTACCAGCTTACCGGTAATTTAGGCATTTCTATAATTCTATTAACAATTTTTATAAGAACCATTTTGATTCCTGTGATTCTCCCTTCTATGAAAACCATGAAGAAGCAAAGGGATTTACAGCCGGAGATGGACAAAATAAAAGAAAAATACAAGAACGACAAAAAGAAACAAGCCGAAATGCAAATGGCATTGTTCAAACAACATGGACTAAATCCAGCATCTGGATGTTTAACTCAAATCGTTATGATCATAGTCCTTATCGCCTTGTACGGAGTGATTAGGAAATTTACCGATGTTACTGATATAGCCGCACTAAACGCCCAACTGTATTTTGATTTCCTAAAACTTGACGTAGCCGAGCAGGTCAATAATCAATTTTTATGGATGAATCTGTCAAAACCGGACCCGTTCTTTGTTTTAGCTGTGCTTTCAGGTTTATTCCAACTAGTTCAATCTAAGATGACAATGCCCTACGTAGAAGCAGGTGAAAAAGCCGCAAAGAAAACTCCTGACAAAAAGGACGACATCGCATATAATATGCAGGAGCAAATGCTCTATACCATGCCTATAATGAATGTTGTTATAGGTATAACACTGCCTGCAGGTGTGGTCCTGTATATATTAACCACCACAGTATTTTCTTTGGTTCAAACTTATTTTGTCTCAGGATGGGGAGGCATGAAGTCGTGGCTTATTAAGCTAGGATTCAAAAAATTATGACGGTATGAGTAACACAAGCGAATTACAAACAAAAATAGGCGAAATCTTTAAGTTTATAGGAGTTTCTCCGGATATCGATATACAAACAGATAGTGAAGGCGTCGTAAATGTAGGAATCGAAGGAGACGACTTAAACTTTTTAATCGGTTACAGAGGTGAGTCCTTAGATGCCCTGCAAACCTTATTAGGCGTTATGACCTTTAAAGAAACCGGCGCATGGGAAACCGTTGTTGTGGATATAAACGGATACAGAAAACAAAAACAGGAAAAAATAGAGCAGATAGCCCGTTCATACATAGATAAAGTAAGGTTTTTCGGCAAGGAAATGGAAATGAACATTATGAGTCCGGCTGAAAGAAGAATGGTTCACGCTTTTGTTTCAACATACGACGACGTCATTTCGGAAAGTACCGGAGAAGGACAAAACCGAAGAGTCGTAATAAAACCTAAGAAATAGGGCTTCTATTATGAAATTTACTTGCCTCCAGGAAAATCTCGCAAAGGGACTTAACATCACAGGTCGTGCAATACCAACGAAGAGTCTTTTGCCAATACTTTCAAACGTTTTAATCTCTGCCGAAAACGGACAGATCAAACTTTGCGCAACTAACACCGAAACAACTATCGTTACACATATTGGAGCTTCCATTCAGGAAGAAGGGGCGATTACTGTTCCCTCAAAACTAATCAAAGAATTTGTCTCTACTCTTTCCCCTAGTACCATAGAGGGAGAATTAAAAGGACAGGTCTTACACATTAGTTCTGCAAAAACTAAATCAAAATTTAATGGGATAGACGCAAAGGATTATCCAAATCTTCCAACATTCCCTAAAGATACGGATTACCTCGAGCTAGATCCTAAGATATTTACCCAAGCAGTAACAATAGTGGCGTTCGCGGCAGCAACCGACGAAGCTCGCCCAGTATTCACAGGAATTTTCTTAAACTTTTCGGAAGGCGTTTTAACTATCGCATCTTCTGACGGGTACCGATTATCCGAAAAAGTTTTAAATATGGAAAGTAAGCTAAAGCCGTTTTCAGTTATTGTTCCTGCCAAAACTATTTTAGAAATATCAAGAATTTTCTCAAACTCCGACGAGCCTATTAAATTTGCCCTCAACAAAGAAGACAACATGGCACTTTTTGAAGCCGAAGACACTTTGGTAGCTTCAAATATTTTAAACGGAGAGTACCCAAACTACAAAAGAATTATCCCCGAAGAACATGTGTTGACTGCAGTTTTTGACGCGGCAGAACTTTCTGAAGCTGTAAAATTGACTAACATTTTTTCCACTGAAGATAATAAAGCAATAAAACTTAAATTTAAAACCGATGGATTTATTTTTATTGCTACCTCAGGGGAACAAACAGGCGAACACGAAAGCCAGGTAACTGCT
>CAYMCX010000037.1:1612-7861 GCA_964389145.1 uncultured Candidatus Saccharibacteria bacterium | reverse complement strand
GCCATGCGTGAGTGGCAGGCTTCCCTTCTCTATCTATATACTCTGATGTTCCTGTTTTTCCACCCAACTCAATTCCATTGTGCTTTTGCGGAAAATCAAATAGTGGGTATGCGGTTCCACCTGGCTGTACCGCCATTTTCATCCCATCCCTAACAACACTCAACGTGTAAGGACTGGTAAGATTCTGGGTGATAATCTTGGGTTCGTGCTCAAACACTCCTTCAACGCTTTTAACCACCTGAGGTTTCATTAACTTGCCTTGATTTGCAAAGTAAGAATTATAGTTATTCACCTGTAGTGGGGTTGCAAGAACATCGCCCTGCCCGATTGATGTAATGTAAGTGTCCCCCAAATACCAATCACGGTCAGTTCCTGTGGGCATAAAACCCTCTACCTCACCATCCATGTCTACACCCGTCTTACTTCCAAACCCAAATCTTTTTGCCCATTTTGAAATTTTTTCTATACCCAGTCCCTTCACATCCCCATATCCTCCGCCCAATGTATAAAAATACGTGTCGTTACTAACTTGGAGCGCCCTTCGTAGATCAACCTCCCCATGGCCTTCCAGTTTCCAGTTTCTAAAGATAAAACTGCCAATTTGAATGTATCCAGGATCATTTATAATAGTATTTTCTGAAACTGTCTTTTCCGAAAGAGCAGCCGAGGCAATCACCATCTTAAATACAGATCCGGGCGGATACGTCGCAGAAATAGCCCGATTGAAAAACGGATAGCCGGTGTCACTATTTAGTTTGGCCAGCTCATCTTTAGAAATTCCAGAGGACATTTTATCGGGATCAAACGACGGGTAGCTAACCAAAGCTATAATTCCACCTGTAGAAGGGTCCTGGGCTACGACAGCACCACCCACAGCCCTCTTCTCGTCTACAATCTTCTTTAATAATTCGTAAGCTTTATTTTGTACCGCAAGATCGGTATATAACATCATGTTTTTACCGGATAACGTAGGTTTTTCGGAAAGTGTAGACATAAAATTCCCCATTGCGTCCACCTGAACAATTCTGTTGCCAAATTCACCTGATAGGTACTGGTCATAACTGCGCTCAATTCCTATCTTTCCTTCAATCGTTGGAGTTTCGTCCCCGCCAATACCTACATACCCAATTAAATGGGCAAAGGCATCCTTGTATAGGTAGTCTCTTTGTGGAACGGTAACAATTGAGATTCCGGGGAATTTGGAAATGTTGACCTCCAAAGGAAGTATTGTCTCTTTTGGTAAACCGGACGCTAAAATTATGTTCGGACTGCCCGCATCTAGTTCTGCAATAACTCTCTCTTTATCAATTGGAAATCGACTGGCTAGATTATCTATGACACTTCTACACAAAGATTTAGAGGGATCGCCTAAAGAGCAAGCGTTTGTATAAAGGTCGATACTAAACGCCGGCTTATTTCTGACAATGTAGTCGCCTTTTCTATCGTAAACAACGCCTCTTTCAGGCTGAAGTAATAGATGCCTGATTCGATTTTGATCGGAAAGTGTTACTCCGGCATCTTGTTTAATAATCTGGAGAACATACGCACGGCTAATGTAAAATAGCGAAAGAAACACAGTAAGAGACAAAACAATTAAGGTACGCCAAATTTTGGAAGACGGGGCTATTTGGAAATAATCCTCTTTTCTTGGGACAAAATCTTCGCCACGAAAAAAGTCAAACCTCGAAACAAAAGACCTGACAGATCTTTTCTCCGGTGTGTATTTCTTTATTTCTTCAAAGATACTTTCTTTCATTAATAAGGTTGGAAAGTAGATACGAAATTAAGTATGAGCATAACAAAGTAAGTATCGCTCCCCATATAACAGTTACAAAATCCAGTTTATTAGGATAAGTGATTATAGATGTGTAAATCAAAAAAGAAATCACACACAAAACTGATTGGGAAAACAGATTTTTTAATATGTATTTTCTAACAAGAAGGGAGGCAAATACGAGGGATACAAAAATAAGTGGAGAGCTTCCAACTAAGGAAAATCCCAGTAGGTCTAGTGTCAATCCTCCAACAAGAGCGCTAAAGAGTGCATAGTTAGTTCTATCTAAAAGGAAAAACGCGAATATCAGGGAAATGACTAGTGCTGGGTTTAACCCATCTGTAAAAAATACCGAAAAGAACGAAGTTTGAAATATCACAAGTGTAATTATTAAAAATGTTAACCCTATATATTTTTTATACATATCAATTTGTCATAATAAACACGTCAGTTAATTTTCCTATGTGTATATAAGGTTCTAAATAAGCGCTTTTTAATGTCTCGGAAGGAACCTCTAACACCTCCGAAACCTTTCCCACAATTAAACCCGGAATAAAGATACCATCCTTACCGGAAGTAATAATGGTATCCCCAACATGTATTTCCTCTGTAGGAAGTACTCTTTTCATAAGGATTGAGGAGCCATATTGACCTTCAACCACTCCCTCTGTCCTTCCCGGTACATCTATATCAGTAACTGTTATGGATACCTCAGACGAACTAATGAAATTAGCAAGACTTCGGTATGTTCCAGGCTCCTTAGCTACCCCAACCAAGTAATTTCCCCTTATTATGTTATCGCCTTTCTTGACACCATCCCTTGTTCCCCTATCCACAATAAAGCTCGTACCGGTTAGGTCTGAGGGATTACCCATTACAGTAGCCAAAAGTAATTCGCGGTCAAATGCTTTCTTTAGATCCAGCTGCTCCTTTAAAACCTTATTCTCTTCCTCAGCTCCCCTATACTCCTGAATTTGTGATCTCAAAATTAAATTTTCCTCAATTAAAGAAATGTGTTCCTTTCTAAGTTTCTCTACCCCACCTAAAAGTGTTCCCACTCCGCGTATTTCCATAGCTACATCCCTTAAACCGTATTGAAAAGGACCAAATATAGTATGACAAACGTCCCTAATGGTATTAAGAAGGCTAAAGTAACCTAAAATGAAAATTACTGCACTTATATATAGGTAACGCATAATTAGTAAACGCGGACTTTTTTCAGAAGATCAAGATCCTCAAGTAGTTTTCCGCACCCTTTAACCACACAAGTCATGGGATCCGGCACAATATGAACCGGCACCTTTAATTCGTACGACATAAGCTTATCCATACCTCTAAGTAGTGATGTGCCACCAGCTAGTGTAATACCATTTTTCAAAATATCCGGAACAAGCTCTGCAGGTGTTTCCTCAATAGCATCTTTTACAGCATCGATAATGGCGTAAACAGGAACTTTAAGGGCCTCTCTGATTTCCATCGGGGTAATTTCGATTGACCTTGGAAGTCCTGTCTTTAAATCACGCCCTCTAAAAATAGCTTTCATTTCATGCTCCCCCTCAAATTCCATTACGTTTCCAATACTAAATTTTATCTCTTCAGCAGTACGCTCACCTAACAACAGATTATATTTGTTCTTAGCATAATTCACGATCTCCATATCCATCTCGTCGCCTGCAATTCTTAAAGACTTGTTAACCACAATACCGCCTAACGAAATAACGGCAATCTCGCTTGTCCCACCACCCATATCTACAATCATTATGCCCTGCGGATCCATTATAGGAAGGTTTGCACCTATCGCTGCCGCCATGGGTTCTTCTACCAAGTAAGCCTCCCTTGCACCTGCACTTCTGGCTGCATCGATAACCGCGCGCCTCTCGACCGATGTAACACCCTGTGGAACACCCAAAACAACTCGGGGTCTTGGAATTCTAGGAAGTTTAGAAGGCATGTCATGAATACGGCGGATAAAGTAAGCTAGCATTTTCTGGGTGACGTAAAAATCGGAGATGACGCCGTCTCTTAAAGGACGAACAGCCTCGATGTTATGAGGGGTCTTACCTAACATTCTCTTAGCCTCGCCTCCCACGGCCAGCACATCCTTTGTTCTCTTGTGTATTGTGACAACGCTAGGTTCTCTGATTAGAATACCTTTACTTTTTACATAAACCAAAGTATTAGCTGTTCCCAAATCTATACCTATGTCGTAGGAGAAATAGCTTAAGAGCTTGTTGAGCATACACCCAGAGTTTATCACGTATAAACCTTAAAGTGGAGATAAAAACTGCAGCAAATCGACAGGAGCTGTATAATATGGACATGGCGATAAGACCAATTGTGACTGTCCCAAACGACGTTTTGAGACAGAAAGCAGAAAAAGTAACAAAATTTGATGATGAAACCAAGAAACTCATTAAAGACCTCGAAGATACAGTGCTAAGCCAAAGGGATCCGGAAGGTGCCGGGCTTGCGGCACCACAGATCGGGGTATTAAAAAGAGTTGTACTGGTACGCAACTTTATGGCGGATCCAAACGACCCGTCTAAAGAAGTTGCTCAAAACTTTGTACTAGTTAACCCAAAAATCGTAAGCAAATCAAAAGAGACAATAGTTGATTGGGAAGCATGTCTTAGCATCCCAAATACATACGGGAAGGTAGAAAGATACAAGAAGGTTAAGGTAAAAGCTTTGGATGCCGACGGAGAAGATATCAGGTTGACCGCCACAGGCTACTTCGCTGCAATTGTGCAACATGAAATGGATCACTTAGATGGTATCCTATTTACTGACAAGACAATTGGAAATTTAATGACGGAAGAAGAGATCGAAGAATTATATTCAAAGGCGCAGTTTAAGTACTAAACCACTACTGCGAGAGATAATGCCAGAAATAACTAACAAAGTGGGCATAGCCTACATAGACAATAGCAGAGTCGCTGTCAATGACAGTAAACCAGCGGAGCCTCCAACCGTTACAGCACCGGAAATGCCTGTGGAATTATCAACTAAAATTAATGTAGCGTTTTTTGGAACATCTGACCGTTCTATTTCAATACTTGAAGCGCTAAGTTCAG
The DNA here is from genome assembly GCA_964389145.1 of uncultured Candidatus Saccharibacteria bacterium. Lineage (GTDB taxonomy): Bacteria > Patescibacteriota > WWE3 > UBA101185 > UBA10185 > CAYMCX01. The sequence continues at coordinate 3,013 of CAYMCX010000037.1, read as the reverse complement.
ACGAACAAATCAATTTGATTTTATGCGTGACAAAAGCAGACACGGTAGTTGGAAGAAAACACGAGACCAGAGAAACCGAAGTCAAAAAATGGGCAAAAAATAAAAAAGTAAAATTTATAACAACTCAGTCACTCAAGAAGGACGTTTCGGATATAATTGAACAACTAATGAGCTCAAAAGTGGATTTATGCGTTGTAGCAGACTTTAGTTTTATTATCCCGGAAGAATTAATTAGCATACCGAGAAAAGGATTTATTAACATTCATTTCTCACTTTTACCTAAATGGAGGGGCGCGTCACCTATACAGTTTGCAATTCTAAATGGAGACGAGGCAACGGGAATTACCTATCATCTGGTAGAAAAAGGTTTAGATAGCGGCGATGTATTACATCAAATTGGGTACAAATTAGTAGGCAAAGAAACCTCCGGAGAGCTTTACAAAAAACTTTTCCCACTTGCCGCAGAAAATTTACCTAAAGTTATAAAAGGCTTCTCAAACGAAACTTTAAAACCGATCAAACAGGAAGAGTCCCAGGCAACATACACTTACTCCCCTTCCCACCCGAATAGTACCTTTATATACAAAGAGGACGCTCAGATAAATTGGGATAAAACCCCTGAAGAAATAGAACGGTCTGTACGGGCATATTTTCCATGGCCTGTTGCCTGGACTACATTGGAAGAACTGGAAAAAATGGGACTAAAACTTAAGCCCGCCTTCCAAAACTCAGATAAAAAAGTCAAAATACTCGAAGCTGAGGTAAAAGAAGAGAGGTTGAAGATAAATAAACTTCAGTTAGAGGGTAAAAAGCCTACGGATTGGTCTAGTTTTATAAACGGATACTTTGTGAATGCAAATGAACAAAGGAAATCGTAGACTGAGGTATTACTTAGTAGCTTGGGCTGCAATAGCGGCTTTTTCGGCAGCAGAGGTGAAACTCATTCTTTTTAAACAAGAAGCACATAGCTTAACTGTGTAGTTAACGCCATCGATGTTAAACTTCTTACTTCTTATATTAGGCATCTGTCTCATGGAAGTTCTACGGGTAACACGTCGTCCGATCCCTCTTGGGACCTGATTACCTTTTAAATATCCTTTTCCGCAAACCTCACACATTTTCGACATAGCTGAGAGATTAAAACATATATAACGATTTTTATCAACAACTAAAAGCCAATAATGATAGAGGCGACAGTAAAATACACCACTAAACTTAAGAAATCCTGAATAATTGTAGCCAGAGGGCCACTGGAAATTGCGGGATCTTTGTGGGATCGTTGAAACACCGCCGGCACAAAATTAGCTATAACAGAAGCAAACGCCACATTTATAAACATGGTGATACCCAGAACCCAAGATACGTCTAGATCTCTCTTCCAGTAATAAGTAGCAACCCAAA
>CAYMCX010000037.1:0-1602 GCA_964389145.1 uncultured Candidatus Saccharibacteria bacterium | reverse complement strand
AAATCGATAGCTTGATTCAAAATCAGAATCAAGAAATATTGCACCAATGAGAGCCCCCATCGCAGTCGTTGTTATAAAATCTTTAAAGATATAAACAAAAGGCTTAATCCCCTCTTTTATCGCTAAGGTACGTATATATAAAGTCTCACTCTGCATACCAACGGCGTTACTCATGTAAACTACTACCGGAATAAAAAGCGCCAGAAGAATATTCCTATCTAAAGTGCCTTCAAAAAGACTCACCAAACGTGCAGTAATCAAACCCCCAACTAACCCCACCAAAAGCCACGGTAATCTTGCCAGTACAAGATGAAAAACCGACCCCTTTAGCACGAGTTCGTAGGGAGCTTTAACGTGCACCAAACCCGAATGGTGTGCACCTTTTTGTTCGAAGAATTTTTGAATAAGACCCAGTAGTACCTGAGAAGTTAGAGCACCAACAAGCCGTTTCTCACTATCAACTACAGGAAGATCCGTAACATTATTGTGCAAAGCAATGAAAGCCGCGTGCCCTGCTGAATCTTGGATGAAGCACGACTTAACTGACATATTTACGTGGGCAGATAATTTGGAATGATCCGGCATGGAAAAAAGCTTTTGAGTTGTAATGGTGCCTAAAAATACATTGGCATCATCCGTGATATAGACTGTACTTATATCTTTGTAGCTATTGAAATGTTTTAATATCGAGCTTTTTGCTTCGGGTATCGAAACACCGACAGGAAAAACCGGAATCTCTTGGGACAGATATTTGGAAACCATACTAGAATTCTAGCACTAACGAGTATAGGATATAAACATTGATCTGTGGTAAAATTTTGAGGCTCAAATTGCCTTTAGTTGCCAGCGTAGCTCAATGGTAGAGCAACGGTTTTGTAAACCGTAGGTTGTGAGTTCGATCCTCACCGCTGGCTCCATTAACTTTTGACCTAGTAACTTCCTGTTACTATAAGCCAAGTGTTATAATCCTCCAAAGAAAGATAGCCTTCTAAACAAACAGATAATGAAGAAAGGACAGTAGAAAATGCGGTATGTAACCATAATAAGGGCGTTCCGGGGCAAGGATTCCGAAGGAGTAAACAAATCTCTCGAGGAACTTCGCAAAGTGTCGAAAAAAATCACCGGTCTAGTCACCTATTACAATTGGGCGGACAGTCCAGAAGAAATTGACCTCGCCATAGAGAACTTGGACGTCAACCTCCCCGGCCAATTTATGAACTTTGAACTGGTTAACAAGTTTGAACCAGGCTCAAAGATCGTAGAAACCAAAGAGGAAGCCAAGCGCATTATGAAAGAAAGCTAAACCCCAAGCCCATTAAGACCGGAGACACATGCCACCCTCCGGTCTTAAATTTTCCCCAACAGTGTGTTAACATTCCACTTGCATTTATATTAGTGTTGTACGTAAGATATTGATACATGCCGAGATACCAAAGTGGTCAACTGGAGCTGACTGTAAATCAGCTGGCGTAAGCCTACGGGGGTTCAAATCCCTCTCTCGGCACCATCAACTTTATTTTGAGTTTTAGAAGTTTTAGAAGCGGACTCGCCCACTTAGCTCAGATGGTAGAGCAACTCCATGGTAAGGAGTAGGTCCGCGGT
>CAYMCX010000036.1:4161-8075 GCA_964389145.1 uncultured Candidatus Saccharibacteria bacterium | reverse complement strand
GCACCGGTCTGAAAAACCGGCTATGTGGGTTCGATTCCCACCTGCTCCTCCAAATTTTTCCCATCTAAAAAGCTCCTAAAGTTGATATAATTACACAGTGAAGATCATTAATCCTGAACTAAGCAATTTACTGCTAGCCGTACCTTTCATCTACGCGTTATATAAACCAGAAAATAACATTACATTCATTTACGACACCAGTATCATGTTATTTATTGCTGAATTTTTATCAATTCACTCAAGTGGGACACTGTCTGGGATTTCCGGTAAAGATATTAAACAAAAGATGCCCTTGTTTCTCTTTTATATGCTTTTTGTAGTTGTATTATTGGCTACAACACAGTCTCCTCAGATATTCTATTTTTTGATTGTAAGTTTTTTTACTAAATTTTTTATACATAGGAACGCACCGGCAAAAGAAACTTTTGTAAAGCCCATTTTGGTATTGTTAGGTACAACTTTCTTTGTCACTTTTGCAGGTTGGTTACTAAAAATTCTTATTCCACTGCCAGACTACGTGCTTATGCAAAAACCTTCAAACGTGAGCGGTCTTTTTGTAGAAATACCTCAAACTATTTTAGTATGGGGGATTTTGTACCCTATCGGATTGTATTTAGTTAGTTTTATGGATATTCCAAGTAAGAAAGTTTCAAATCACCATTTATAACTTCCCTCAAAGTATTAGTAGTTTGGAATTGTAACCTCTAAGTCTTGGTCCAAAACAGTCTCTTTCCCCACATGCAGCCCATTTTCATCGCGAATTTTCTTCCAGTATTTTTCTGTACCGAAGTACGCTTTAGACAAATAGCGCAGACTTTTCTTTGTGTTAGTGTTATTTACCTTATAAACAACAGTTTCCTGCCAGTTTTTAAAGCTTTTTCCAAACGGCGGATTAAAAACCATATTCTTTAACGGTTTTTTAGAAATATCACGAAGCTCAAAATGCAAGTGAGGCTCTGTACAGGCAGCCCCAGTATCCCCACTAAGGCCTAAAAGCTGACCTGCCTTTACAATTTCCCCCGCCTTCACCTTAAACGCGCTTAAATGGGCGTACAAAGCAACGATGTTGCCGTTTCTTATTCCTATTACATTTCCCATACCTTTATGAAACTCTCTTCTATCAACAATCCCTTCAAACGAAGCTTTTACCTCAGTTCCTATTGGTAGTCCAAAATCAATTCCCGGATGTTTGTTATCGTATAGTTCGTAAAACTTGCCGTAAACAGGATCGCCTGTATTATCAACGCCAAATTTTTGGATTATTTTGTATTTCTTTTGGTCGACAGGATAGAAAGCCTTCACATGCTAATTTTATCACCAAGCGTGTGTCCCGACACCTTCTATTTTGTAGTAAAATAACATTAATAATGACCTTTAAGAAATTACTCAATAATAAACTCGTTATAATTGCAGGATTAATCGTTTTAGTCGCTATCTTTCTATTTTCGTATAAAGTCTTTTTTGCACCTAAAAACATGTGGGTTTGTAAAAACGGGGTATGGGAAATGGACGGCAAACCTAAAACTCCAAGGCCTGTAGCCCCTTGTGAAAAAACAGGTCACGTTTCAGGCTCTGAAGAAACCCAGGATAGTGCTGTAGGGGCGTTTTACGATTGGTTTTTTGCCTATGGCGACGCTATGGAATCCAGCGTTTATATGGAAAGTCCAACTTTAACTGACGATTTTAAGAACTCTATTTCCAACTCAAAAACTAATCCGTTTACATGTTTTGATGAGCAGCCAAGTAACTACCGTGCTGTCAGTTCTGATATACAAGGCGAGACAGGTATAACAAAATTAGAATTAACATTTACTTTTGGAAAAAGGATTATTCCAGTGCAGATAGTAAACGAATCAGGTATGTGGAAAATCTCCGGTATAGATTGTTCAAAAGTCCAAGTACAAAAGGGTCTAGGTTACGAGATTGACGGCGAGACTAAAATTACCATCTTTTACCCTAATTCTGAAATAATGCCGTATGCAGATTGTACTTCTGCATTTCCCTTAGAACGAACTGTATCAGAAGATATTACAGCAGAACTATTAATACAAGAGTTATTCAAAGGCCCGTCAGAAGAAGAAAGGATGCGAGGTTATTCTTCAATGCTTGCTGAGTCTCCGGATAAAAATCTCCTGGGTGTAAGGGTCGTTGGTAGAGTAGCTTATGTAAATATTGCAGATATTAATAAGGTATACGGAAATTCAGGAGAAACGTGCGGTTGGTCTTCGTTTATATCACAAGTCACCAAAACCTTAACAAACACAGGCGAGATTGACCAAGTTATTATAGGGATTGCCGGAGATGCAAGAGCATTTTACGAAGGAATTAATGTTGGTTGTAACATAGAAAACAATAACTGTGATTTTACACCATACAACACTAGCGAGTAGCTAAGGTATTTTTAATTAATCTTGTTAATATTTCCACAAAAGGAATACCGTAAAGTTCCTCTACAACAAGCCCAATGGCAGTATAAGAAACTTTAGGACCAAACGCCGGATTTGCGTTTATATCGATAAAGAAATATCTTCCTGATTGATCTAACCTAACGTCAAATTTTGAATAATCAGCCATTCTAGTTAAATTGGCAGCCTTTTTTACAAGCTCCTTAAGATTATTGTCCTCATACTTTGCATAAGTGTAGGGCCACTCTGACCTTTTTTCAGAGGATTCTCCCCATTGGTCATCAAACGTAGCAAAAACATACTTTTCGTCTGGCTTATTAAATATTTTTTCTGCCATATATACCTTAGTATTATTTCCTTCCAAAGTTAAAGCAGTTATTTCACGTCCCGCAATGTACTCCTCAACCAACACCGGCTGATTATATGTTTCAATTAAAAATTTTAGACGCTCGCGCAGATGTTTTTCGTTCTCAGAAATAGAATCTTTATTTATTTCAACGGCACCGTGAATCTCATTTAGTTTTGAAATCAAAGGATATCTTAATTCCGGATCTATGTAGTCATTTGGTGAATTAAAAAGCTGAATATGCGGAACGGGAATTCCTGCGTTACTAAGAAGTTCTTTAGTTAAGTATTTGTTATAGCAAAGCGCAAGCCCAAGAAGGCCTGCCCCAGTGTATGGAATATCCAATATATCCAAAATCCCGGGGATTGTAGAAGATAGATATTCGTTGCCTTTTACTGAATCAACTAGATTGAAAACCATGTCTGGTTTATCCTTTTTAAGATTGTCGACTAGGCTATCATTGCCGGCGTATAGTTCAGCTTTAATTCCAAGTTTTTCTATTTCCTGGGCAATAATTTCTGCGTCCCGCTTTGCATCTTTTTCAGTAATATATTGTTCTTCAGTAGGAAAGTATTCTCGTTTTACATCGCTGTAAATAACACCAATCTTTTTTACATTAATGTTACTTGCTTCTTCTACTAAATGAGTTATGGTTTCGGGCATTGATTAATAATAGTATATACGTAACAAATGTACAGTATTTTTTGAGGGTTATTTATAGATTATTTACAAACTCTGCGGTCTTTTTCCCAACATCTTTAAAATCTTCAAGTGATGTTTTTTCTGACATAATACAAAGCGTGTAAGCTTTATTTTCTCCAACTATTATTCCACAGTCATGGAACATCCCCGGCCAACTTCCTATTTTATGTGAAAAAGCCAGATTCTCATTTAAAAAAACCGAAACTCTGTCGTCAAAGGAAGTATTCTTCATTATGTTAAGCAGATAGTCCATGTTTTCCTCGTTTAAAAACTGACCTGCGTATAGTTTTTCCAACAAGGACGAATAATCTTTTGATTTTGTTATGTTGGCACTTAAATACGTGTCGGAAGCAAGTTTAAACGCGGCATCTAAACTTTCAAACGATACGTATCTAAGAAGGATATTTTGAGCAATGTTGTCCGATTCTTTTAGCAAGTAATTCAAAACTTCATCTACAGAT
>CAYMCX010000036.1:1515-4151 GCA_964389145.1 uncultured Candidatus Saccharibacteria bacterium | reverse complement strand
CAGGCAGCTTGTATATTGCTCCTGTTCCGTCGGTGTTATCCATTTGTAGATACACAAGTTCTGTGTCGAGTTTGAGTCTACCCTTCTCTACATCTTTTAGTATTGCCATCGCAACGGGAAGTTTAAAAAGCGAAGCGGAATAAAAATCTCTACTCTCGTTAAAGTAGAGCTCTTCTTGGGAATTTAAATCTTTAATATAGACGCTGTACGTGCCGTTTTTGCCCTTTGTGTACTCGACTAGGTCCCCAAAAGCAACGTCTGTGTCGATCTTGGTAGAAGCCCCCTCAACAACAGGTGCTTTAGCTGTAGTTTTTTTAAAGGTAGCAGTCCCTAAAACAAAATCCGAATCTGCTCTCCCACTACCCATCTTTTTTACCGTTAGATTAAGAACAACTAACGTCCCCAAAACAAAGAAAAATACTATAAATGATGTCTTTTTATCTAAACTTTTCATAAATAATTAGTGTATAATACGAAGGATTTTGGGATCATAGCTCAGCTGGTTAGAGCGCTTCGTTTACATCGAAGAGGTCCCTGGTTCGAGTCCAGGTGGTCCCACCAAATTAACTTACACTTTCATAACAGTAAATTTCTCGCTAAAAATATTTTCCCGTGGAACACCTATTTTTTCAAGTAAGATAAATGTATCTTCTACCATTGTGGGGTTTCCGCATAAAAATACTTGAGTCTTAGTAGTTTTTTCGATGTTAATGTGATCAGTTACACGTCCATCAACCATATCCATCTCTACAAAACTCGTCTCCGGTTGTGATATCGCCGATATGTACTGTAAGTTGCCTAATTTTTCTTTAAAAGATTTAAGCTGATTGATCATAAAAATGTCACTTTCGTGTCTAAAACCCATCAAAAATTTAATCCTTGAGGTTGTGTTCATATCGACAATTTTGTAAAGCATGGCAAGATGCGGAGCAAGACCTGTTCCTGTAGAAATAAAATATAGGTCTTCTAACAGTATTGGGGGTACTACAAACCTTCCAGAAGGGCCAATCAAACCTACTTTATCTCCGATTTTAAGGTTTTTAACAAAATTTGCCCCCAAGCCTTCGTGTCCAACACTAACAATTAAGGATATATTTAACGGAGTTTTATAATCCGAAACAATAGAATAAGAACGATAAGCAGTAGGGGAGACCTGTAAGTTTATAAACTGCCCCGAAGTAAAGAAAAAACCTTCCGGTTCTACTATTTTTAAATCTAACTGAGCAACTTCGTGGGTTAGGTGAAAATTATTTACTACCTCAGCTGTGTATTTTTTAGGCGTTGCAAATTGAATTGTTTGTGTATCAGGCATTTACGACCGTTTCTACCTTTTTTGGCTTTGGATAAAATAACTTCTTACTAAATATACGCCCAATTAATAAGGTTAGTACTAATGCTAGTGATACGACATAAATCGCAACCATCCAAGGTTCTTTGCTATCACTTCCTGCAGTAAAGCCGTGTATCAAAAATAAGCAGTATCCCAAGAAACTTGAATAGTGGATTGCGCGCCAAACCTTTAAGTTAACAATCTTTTTTCGTAATTCGGAGGAAACTACAAGAACAACAATTAGGTACATCGCAATAATTCCAAGCGCAATAGGGAAGCTTAGGTTAAATCCTCTTGGTGAAATCATAGTTCTTTTTAGTAAAAATGGAATAAATGCTTCCGAAACGTCTAGCTGAATGTAATCGTCAAAAAAGAATGAACTAAAGTGCGTTAATACCATTAATATTCCGCCCCAAGCTATGGTTCTATGCGTTTCTAATGCAGCCGGAGAAGACAAAAGTCTAAATTTCAAAAGTGACTTTGAAGACATAACAAGACCAAACGATACAACAAGCGATAATAAAATAAACGCTAGAATTCCGGTAACTCTAGAAACATACCAGATGACCGGATCCCCTGCTTCAATATATCCAATTTTTTTGGATTCAATGTTTAGAGGAGGGGAGTCGCCATTCTCCAGGGGATTTGTAGAATTTATTACCTCAATTCCATCAGAATATCCGTCGCCGTCAGTATCAAAATTATTTGGATCAGTTTTATAAACAGAAATTTCAGATTCGTCAGAAAGGCCATCCAAATCCGAATCTTTTATTTCAGCCTGTACTATTCCTAATGAAAAAGGAACCATTAGAAGACAAAATACCAAGGTTGGTACGAGTAGTTTCTTTTTAAGCATCTTTCCAGACATATTTATCCATTTCCGGGCTGGAATAGGTTTTACTTTCTTTATCTATTAGTAATGCGGCAATGTTATTTCTTTTAGCGTATTCCAAACCCTCTTTCACCCCTATAATAAGGAGCGTTTTAGCTAGTATATCAGCTTCTACGGTGTTTGACGCTACTACGGTAGCCGTATTTATGTCTGTTACAGCACTTTTCTTTGTCCTTGGATCAATAATATGAGTCTTTTCTACTCCCCCCAGTAACCACTTTCTTTTGTTAATACCTGAGGTGGCAACTCCTACGTTAGTCAGTGTTAGTAACACTAGGTCCTCTTCCGGCAAGATTGGATTCTCAATCCCTATTATCCAGTAATCTAAACCCCGTTCTATGTCTCTTCCGGAAACAAACATGTCACCGCCAGCGTCTACAACGTTCTCAGGAGCGTACTTGAACAATCGGCTGA
>CAYMCX010000036.1:0-1505 GCA_964389145.1 uncultured Candidatus Saccharibacteria bacterium | reverse complement strand
GTCTACAATATAGTTGGAATACTTACTACTCAAATATTTAGAAACTTTGTCTACGATAAACCCTTTTCCAATCCCTCCTAAATCCATAGTTAGGTTGGCCGGTTTGTTAATTTTATGGCCCTTTAAAATATTTAAGGATTGAATCGTATCGTTTTCTACCGCAGTCACTGGTTTATATCTAAAATCTACAAATCCCTTACTTTTACTCACTAAGTACCCTTCATTTTGCAGGATTGGAAGAATCCCTATGTCAAAAATACCATCTGTCTTTACATAATACTTTTTAGCAAGTCTCAGCATTTCCCACAGATCCATAGAAACCTGAACTAATCCTGAACTTTCATTAAGTTGAGATAATTCACTTTCGGGTGAAAATCGGCTATATTTTTTTGTAAAATTAGCAAACATTTCAAAAGATTTATCTATGGAAGATTGTACCTGGGTATTTGTATGAGTTTCGGAGGAAATTTTTACAAAAGTATCAACAGACATTAAAGTCTGTTTAATCTCTTTCTCTTGGGTTACGAGTTTTTTCATAGGGGATTATTCGTAGTTATCAAGGATTCCGTTTTGATTTGCGTCGTTTTCTTCAAAATATACAAAATCATCCTCGTTTGGATGCCTGTCATGGACGTCCGGAACAGAATCCCCGTCAGTATCAGTAAAATACATGTTTTGGGGAACAAGAGGATCCGGATCTATAGCGTCTACAAGGCGATCTCCGTCACGATCTGAGTTGTACCCGGGATCTATCATGTCTATATATTGAGGTTCCTGTGTAGTAACTCCCAAAACTTCTTCTACCGGAACTTCTTCGTAAATTGTTTCATATTCTTTCTCATAGTGTTCGGAATCTTCCCGTTCGTCCTCGTCTTCGTCTCTTTCATCCTCTTCATCGCGTTCATCTTCCTCCTCATCTTCATCTTCTTCTGCAAATACATAGTGATTGTTTTCAAGTATATTTTTTACAAGGTAAATAGATCCGGTAAGAGAAGTTAAGGTTAATAAAAGCGAAAGTATTAGAGTTAGTTTTTTATTGTATATCATAATTTTTTACGAAGCTGAGGTGCTTCTGGAACTTGTAGGTTTTACTGAAACTTTTGTAGTTTTCTTAACCGTGGTTGTAGAGCCGCTGGAAGATCCGCCCGATCCTGAACTTGCCAAAACGGCACCTCCTGCTAATACTTTTCTTGTGTGAAGTGCAATTTGAGTTTGTTGTTCTAACAAAAGTGCGTTATAGGTACTTTTGGAATCAACCATAGCTTGAGAATTTTCATCCTTTAGCTTTTGAACCTGAGCAAAGTACTCTGCCCGGTATTTTTCGTAACCGTCTTTGAGTGATGCAAAATACGCACGGTCACTTTCGGCCTTAGCCATCTTCCTAATTCTTTCCTTATTAAGAACTATATATGCGGATGGAACGGTTAAAAGTATTGTTAAAAATAGTGAACCTAGTCTTACCCTCACTTTGAGCATTATCTATATATACCGCAAATGGAGTTTAA
>CAYMCX010000035.1:4193-8290 GCA_964389145.1 uncultured Candidatus Saccharibacteria bacterium | reverse complement strand
AAGACGAGTGTATTAAGAGCAGTGGAATCGTTTGACCCTACAAACGACCCGCAGAATGAAGGGGAAAAATTAAAGTTTTATAAAAGCATTAGGAATAAGAAGGAACTTAATTCCACAGCAAGCATAAAAGCTACTCTTTTTGTGGAGAAGACTGATAAAGCCAAATTGTTAGAAATTCTGAACTCTTACATTAAACCTGAGAGTCACAAGGATTTTGAAAAGATTGAAAAATTAACCATAACACGAATTTTTTATTACCAGAACGCAGAATTTTCCCGGGAATCCCACATATTAGATGAGAACTTTAAGAAGTTATTAACCGTAGAGGACACCGCTTTAGAAAATAATTTGTGCAGAGATATTCTCAAAATATGTCCCTCTATTCAATATTTTGAGGATTTCAAAGATCAAATACCTTCCTTTATATGTTTGGAACCTGCAAAACAGTATTACGATGCTGATTGGGCAAGTACTATAGAAGGATTGTTCTTTCACGCGGATAAAAATGTTAGTGTAGAGCAGTTTCAGAACCTTACAGATACAAATGCTCGCCAGACAGTGCTAAATAAGGTTAATGAAGCCTTGAATAAACAATTTACATCAAAGTGGAATAAGAAACTCAAAGGGGTAAAGTCCATACATAGTGTGGATTTGGTTTATGACCCAGAAACAAAACTATTTACTTTTCAGATAAAGGGGTCTGATAAAGTAACAGTATTTTCAGTGGAAGAAAGAAGTAAAGGTGCCTTATGGTACCTAACATTTTTGCTAAAAACAGAATTTCGAAAGAAGAAATTAAGAGCTGAGTTAGGAAAGACTTTATACTTAATTGATGAACCAGGTTCTAACCTCCATTCTTCTGCCCAAACGAACATGGTTACTGACTTTAGAACTCTAGCTAGCGATTCTAACGTCATTTATACGACACACAGTCAGTATTTAATAGATAAGGAAAATCTTTCCAATGTTTATATTGTTGAATGCATACGCGGTGTAGTTAAGGTAGAAAAATACCCTGAATACTTACAGGGGAAAAATATTGAGACATCATACTATCAACCGATTATCGACGCACTTGAGATCCAACCTTTTTCTCTGGATATAAATTGGAAAGAAGTATTACTAGTAGAAGGTATCTATGATTTTTGTGGTTTTAAACTTATGTTTGAAGAAGTACTTGGTAAGAAGTTGCCTTTCGTAATTATCCCCGGAACTAGTGCCTCTTCGCTTTCGACACTAATCTCATTACATGTTGGGTGGGGTGCGAAAATTGCTGTATTGCTAGACAATGACGACGAAGGTAGGAAATGTAAGAAACAATATTTAGATAAGTTTCCTACTTTAGATAAAAACATGGTTGTTCTGGATTTTGTTCGACTACAAGGGGACGTGGAGTTTGAGAAACTCTTCACATCTGATGAGAGAAAGTCATTAGCCTTGCTAGCTGGGTTCAAAGAGCCTGTTACAAAAAAGATATTCCAGCAAACTTTGGCAAACATCCTGAACTCTGATAGTTTAAAGTCATCTGCAAAGAGTAAAATTTCTCCTGAAACTAAAAAGAGATTCGAATCGATTTACGAGAAGGTGTCTGAACTGTTAAATATTTCATTTTAAAGTTTTGATATAGAGCTAATTCCAGAGTTTGAACACTACTAAGTGGCGACTTAGTTCGGATAAAGTATTCTTGGCTCCCCCGCGAGGATAAATCGCTACGCTCATATGAGGACGAGCCAGCTCGCAACGCTTTGCAAGCAAAGCTGTTCGCAGATTCAACCCACACCGGAGAAAGTCAAAAAAGTGTCCACGAGGGACAAGCCCTCTTGTACACTTTTCTGGCTCCCCCGCGAGGATTCGAACCTCGAACCTTGAAGTTAACAGCTTCCTGCTCTGCCATTGAGCTACAGGGGATCACTTTCTAACGGACTGATGCTACCACATTTGTTTTTCACTATCAACAAAAACCGGGGAACCTACTGCGCCGTTGGAGGCTCAATTTTCGACTCTGCCCCCACCTCTGTTTCCTTGGGAAGGCTTGCAACTATAATGATTCCGAAGATTAGGTTAAGTAGGAAGAACCAGAACGGTACATAAATAGGCACCCCAAGTGCATTTACTGTCAATTCGATAAGAAGCGGCAACGTAAATGTGTGGATAGCAATCTTAAGGAAATGTGAGTACTTCAGCTCTATTCCTCTCACTTTTGCTGCCAACCAAAGCAAAAACCCTACAAATAATAAGTACACCAACCTCATTATCATGTAGTAGAACATTATCCCAATAAGTGCGGCAAATATGACGAAATAAGGCATAAACTTTATGAGTCTTTGAAATAGCACGGCGATTTCATCTACATGGCTCTTATTAAATTCACCATCCGGGACGTCATTTAAAGGGTAGGCTTCTATTTTGTTTTCTTGCTGCACCAATATATTGGCACTGTTTACTAAGACCCATGTGTCGTAATTCTTAAGATCATCAATTGTTCCGTTTGAATCAAAAACCACAAGATTTTTTGGATATGTTACTTCACTAGTATAGGTTGCCTCTCCATCGGATAAAGTTTCAGGAAACTCAGGAATTGGCACTATGTAAGGTTCCGGTTTATTAATAGAGAGCTTGCCTTCTTTAGAAGTTATAATCAAGTCGTCGGGGTAAATCTTCTTAACTTCATCAAGCATTTCATTAAGTTTTGCTTCCATTTTTCCGATTTCTGGTATGAGTGTTACCCCCACTACAAACAAAGAGGCCAAAAAAGTTAGAATAAAAAAGTATTTCATCGAAAAGGACATGTTCGTTTTTAATAAATCTTGGTAGTACTTAACCGAAGTCAAACTTTTAAATATTATATAAAGGAAGGCTTTTATTTTACGCATGTTCAAATTTTACCACTAAATTACTTGACGTTGGGATGTTATAATTTACGCATCTATGAAGAAAGTTCGGTTGCAGCTATCTTATCTGAGTTTGTTTTTTTACCTCGCTATTTTTGCGTTTGTTTATTTTGAATTTGCTCAGTTGGCGCATGCAGGGGTTGATGAGCCTGGAGATATGCAAGAGCAGGAAGATAGAGCAAATGAGTATGAGGCTGCGCACACCGATCTAGGCGACAGTCGTTGCCCCCCGGCTAATCCGAGTTTGGGTATTTCCTATTTCTGTGGTTATCTTAGAAGTAGTTTGATTGAGTACGAAACACCCGGAGATCCTACCACACCTACAGTTACCGGAAAACTTATTGAAGGCGCCACCATAGCTATATATGAGGCACTAAACACCCCGTCTGGTAAAAATACTGACTTGGCAAATTGGGGTTTGGGTGGTTTGTTTATACCTAACGGTTCTACTGGTCTTTCCTTTTCCAACACTACAGAAGAAGATGGTTTCTTTGCTGTTCCTATGAGAATTAACGGTCCCGCAAATCACATAGTTTATCCTGTTATTTTGTGTAACGGGACAACAGGGTTAGTTTCGATGGTGAATTCTACGAAAAGTGTTCTTGATACTTATTCTATACCTTGCCCGTCAACTCTAACCTACGAAAATCCTCCGGAAATTTTACCTTTTCTAAGAACGGCTAGAGGTACTTTTTTGGAATGTGATACTCCGGGTTTAAAAACTGAAGAAGAAGATGCAACAACGTATAAACCCGTTGGCTTTGTTGACAGAACAGTTCAGGAAAACATAGACGCGGTACTATTTGAAAATCAATACGACACAAGATACACAAAAAAAGAGTGGCCTACTGAAATGGGAGTAGTAAACTCCGGATCTTACACAATTTACGATTGTTTATGGATGGATCCTGCAGACGTAGATTCCGGCTTTAAATGTTTTACACATCTAACTGCAGCGCAGCTGGCTGACGACGCTAGATATACCTTTGATCCTTTGAGAATAAGGGCAGGCGGAAATCAGTTTTCGGGTCTTAGGGATTATGGTTCGTTAACTATTGAAGAAAAAGATTACATGAGTGCTAATGTCCTAAATACCCTTCCCTTTTATTCAAGTATGTCAGCATATAGGCGCTACGAGCACCGCGTTGGTCAGACAAATGTTTTCCAAAATGAAAAGGCTCCTGCCAGCGCCCTCCACACATTATT
>CAYMCX010000035.1:2757-4183 GCA_964389145.1 uncultured Candidatus Saccharibacteria bacterium | reverse complement strand
TGGTAGTCCCGTCGGAGATGTTTCGTTAACAAGCCAAGGGGCAACACCTGCAGAACTTGTCGATTGCGAAAACTATAGATTGGCCAATATTTCTATGAACCCTGATCGGGACGCAGTGATAAATACGCTTACAGCCGGTGGTCCTGGAATGAACCTTGCAGATCCATTTAGGGATTACGATATTTACAAAGATATTTTAGATAATAAGCCCGAACTACTTGACGCCGACATCTGCAAGAAGGATGGTGCAGTTGTAAAGCTTGGTCAAATTGAGCCTCCTGAAAGCTGGAAGTCTATCCCTAGAGGAAGTTCCTATGTTTTAGACTCCTCGTATTACAGCCCATTCATGGTTCTTGATAAAGGAGGCGGGGCAATGGGTAAGGTGTCTGACAGCCAGTATGATTCTATAGAAGGTGGTGCCATGAGAGGATTAAATTTTAATGTACCGGAGCAGACAGAAGACAACGAGCAACAACGAACAGGATCCACCGTTGTAATACCTGAGGATCCAAGTCATGGTAATTCCATTGTTTCTCTTTCATCCATTACTCAACGTGGTTACTACACAGACGAAGGTGCTCTAACAGACATTATGGCTGACCCATTTAAAGAGGATTACGATTATGATGAGGGCAACGTTATATGGGATATAGGGGCTGACCCCAAAGCACTATGCTCCAAAGCCAATTATTCAAGTGATGTGGGCGAAGAATCTTGGATAGATAACCTATTTAGAGAATTTACGAATGATGGCGCTGGAGTTTCTCCACAAAGAGACAATCCTACCGTAACAACACAGCTTTACTATACTGACTTTTCAGTTAACAGGGAGCGGATTCTTGGTAGTGGTATTACTTTTACAGAAGGCCAGTCTAGAACAAATAGAGATAAAATGGATAGTTACTTTTCACTTTTTGAGGCGCAGGAAGACAAACTTGCAATGAGTCCGGGTAATTTTGATTTATGGAGTTGGTTATCCTGGCATTTTAACCCTAATTTACAAGTACACGGTAGTGGTGACCAGAAAACGTACTATGGTCGTAAGACAATGGATGGCATTAAAACTGTTCCTTTAGATGTTGAGTACGCGTTTAGTGAACAAACATTTGGGGATTTTTTCCCTTCCGGAAGTTTAGCAGCCAATCCTAGTGGTACCGGGGGAACAGGATCATATGGTGAATATCCGTGGAATGATGTGCTAGATGGCGATTCATGCAATTCTTGGGGAAACTACAATAAGCCACATACAAGTTCAGAAGCTTGCGATGCCGATGAAAAGTGTTTGCGCACATGTAGGTTAAACCCCAACAGTGTCCCGCGCGAGGATGGTAGATACGATGTAACGGGTTGCGCCGATGCAGTTAGAACCGTTGAATGTGAAGTGGAGAGAGACGGCAGTGGGAATTTATCGTGCGAATGCGGAAAT
>CAYMCX010000035.1:2419-2747 GCA_964389145.1 uncultured Candidatus Saccharibacteria bacterium | reverse complement strand
CTGAGTGGAGTTTTGACTCGTGTGTAACGGCGGAGCAGAGATTTGAATGTGTTTTTCAAGGGGGATCCAATTACAACGAAAATCCCAGTGCACCCGATGTTCCTGATGAGGATCCTTGTGGTTGTACTATTGGGGTAGATTGTGAAGAGGGCGATAGCGATACCCATTCCGGTTCGACTGTTAGACTATGCTCTCTTCAGAAAGCCGGTCCTTTCTTAGGTTCGTATAGCTTGGATAATACGGGTAAGCACTTTAGAGCTACACAGACGCCAGTTCTTGCGGGGCAGGAACAGGGGGATCAAAGGCCTTTGGAAACTATTGTTAGCGG
>CAYMCX010000035.1:0-2409 GCA_964389145.1 uncultured Candidatus Saccharibacteria bacterium | reverse complement strand
GGCGCAAATATTTTAGCCCAAATGTTTGACGATCCGTTAACTGCGTCTAGAAGCAGAAGAGCTATGTCTAATGTTGATTTTGGTACTAGCAAAAACGCGCAGGAGAACGCCAGAATCATGTGGGGTAAGGACTCGGAAGGTGCAGGAGTTGTGATTTCAGACAGACTTATGAGTGTTGTTGCGGATCCTTTCTTGGATAACAGGCAGTCAGGGCTTAATAGCAGTAACCCACTTTCATCAATTTTTGATATTGAGAACAGGTTAGTTGCAGGACCGCTATTTCCTGTTTATGCAATTGAGCCTGAGCAGTGCCCTGACGGAACACTAAATGGTGCGTGTGCTTTCTTGGATGACGCCCCGATAGAACCGTCTCCTCCCGAAGTAACCGCCGAGATTTTGGCACAGCATGCAAACAGCGATCCTGCATGCAGGCTAAATCAATGTCCGGGAATTACCAGCTTAAATGACGTATCAACAAACTTGTATCAGGTTCTTAGTGCCGCGGGTGCCGATTGGAGTGTTCCTGCAAAAGTTATTCTCGCATTTATGTATGCTGAGGGTAGTTTAGATCGTTATGAATGGACCGACACAAACGTTTACGAATGGAGTTTGCCTATAGATGGAACCATGCAAGAAGCGGGTCTTAGGTCTTTATGTGACGACTTTGCTTGGGATGAGGAAGGTGCTATCAGTTTGTTCTATAGCTACTGGGATAGTGATCCCGCGTCAGGTTGTACCGGATCCGATGAGGATAATCCGTTAAAATGTGCGGTAGACAGGATTTCTCAGGGAAGGGGTAAGTATGCCCGCAGATGTAACTTGCTAGATGCATCATACGGCTTGGCAAAAGAGGCGGCTTTAATCAAAGATTTACCCTGCGGCCAGTGGACCATTGAGGATGCCCGCGATGTATTCTCTGTTTTTGGAGCTCAAGGTGTTAGTGGAGCAGCCCCACAGGGTTACATGGACATGATGGACGAGATCTTTAACGAGTGTAATTAAACCACCCCCTTGTTTGACAATATCGCATATATTGAATATCATCTATACAATGCAGCGTAAAACCGCCAAAAACAGTGAAAGAATCAAGTGTACGAAGTGCTTTAAGTCCCTGGGGATAGATGCGCGTATTGAAATGTACGCATTTTTGGCCGAGCACGGTGAGACCACGGTTGGCGATTTAGTTGATCTTGTCGGGCTTACACAGCCTACTGTCTCTTACCATTTGAAAGATATGAAGAAGCTTGGGTTATTAAGTAGCAGAAAATCAGGTAAAGAGGTGTATTACAGTGTAGACCACAGTTGCCCGGGATATGGTTCAACTTGCGCTTTAAGCTTAGCGAAATTCTCGAGGGTACCTCATGTTGCAAGCAACTAATCTTAAGGTCGCAATCGACCAAAAAGAAATTCTCCAGGGTTTAAATTTAACAATTAATAAGGGTGAGATTCATGTTTTAATGGGGCCAAATGGGTCCGGTAAGAGTACTTTAGCTCAAACTATTATGGGAAACCCTACCTACAATGTTAGTGGTGGTCAGGTGTTATTTGATGGCGAAAATATACTTGATCTCGCACCTTTTGAACGATCAAAAAAAGGAATTTTCTTGTCGTTTCAATATCCGGGAGTTGTTGAAGGTGTTCCTGTTTCTTCTTATTTAAGACTTATCTATAACAAGTCCCATAAACCGGAACTTTCTCCTGTTGCTTTCAGAAAAATATTAAAAGATAAAATGGAAATATTAGGTATGAAGGAAGATTTTATGAATAGGTCCTTAAATGAGGGTTTTTCAGGAGGAGAAAAAAAGCGGATGGAAATGTTGCAAATGCTGGTTTTGGAACCAAAACTTGCGATTTTAGACGAAGTAGACAGCGGCTTAGATATAGATGCGTTAAAGGTTGTGGCAAAAGCAGTAGAGTACCTTCATAAAAATACTAAAATGTCTGTTTTAATCATTACTCACTACGCCCGTATTTTAAAACATATTCACCCTAACTATGTTCATATTATGAAGGGTGGTTTAATTGTGAAGTCCGGGGGCAAAGAACTTGCTGAGGAGCTTGAGGAGACCGGCTATTCCGACAAAGTGGCTGCGGTTTAACTTTCATCTATTCTATGTATAAGTACGGTTTCCACGTAGACGAAATATCAGTGTTTAAATCTCAAAAAGGTTTGAGTGAGGAAGTGATTCGTGATATTTCCCGTTTGAAAAAAGAACCACAATGGATGCTCGATTATAGGTTACAGGCTTACAAAATATTTCTCTCCAAACCCTTACCACCCTGGGGTGGAAATCTTAATAATATAAATTTTGACGATATTTATTATTATATAAAACCTGTAGATAAAGAAGAAAAGAATTGGGACGACGTTCCAGCAACTATTAAAGATACTTTTGAGAGATTAGGAAT
>CAYMCX010000034.1:0-8445 GCA_964389145.1 uncultured Candidatus Saccharibacteria bacterium | reverse complement strand
ACCTTTCCCTCAGCTATAAGATCATCGGCTTTTCTTCTTGATATACCAAGGATATCCCGTATGTGTTTTTGGAGTCTTAATGTCATAAAAGTGGTCAGAAAGGAGAAAAAGCGCCTTTCTGTACCCGTCTATTATACTATAAGGTAGTATCAATCCCTATTTGACACTAAATCCCCCTTGCCATACAATTTAAACGTCAAAAGTGTTATGAGTACAAGGAATATTAAACAAGCTAATATCGAAGTTTTCGGAACATACCGTTTTAGCATACGGTGTGTAAACCTTACTTCCACGTTTTAATTCTATCCTTTACTCAATATAACAACAGAATGAAAGAGCTTTCAGTAAGAAATTAATTCACTTAAGGAGTATTTATGTTAGAAAAATTATTGTCTTTTTTTATTAAAAAACCCGCCCAACCAGCAATGGAACAGCCAAAAGCAGCTGAGCCCGTAACCCCCGCACCCATAAGTGCAAGAGAGATAGAAATTCAAAAAGAGGCTCTTGTTCACGAAGCCCAATTTAAAGCCAAAGAAATTATCATCGAGGCAAAAGATCAAGCTTTAAAAATAAAGTCAGAGGCCGAAGTTACTGCAAAAAGACTTCAAGAAGAAGTAATCCAATTAGAAAAGAATTTACATGCACAAAAAGCCCAAGTTGACGCTAAAGATAAGGAACTGGAAGAAAGAACTAAAACCTTACGACAGGCTAAAGAAGCTATCGAAAGAAAGCAGCTTGAAGTCGAGGAATTATATAAACAGCAAAAAGAGCAACTAGAAAAGGTCGCATCATTAACACGCGACGAAGCCCGAAAATCCTTAATGGAAAAGTTTGATAAGGAACTTGCCGAAGAAAAAGGTAAAAAAATAAGGCAGATCGAGGAAGACTTGAAAAAAGACGCTGATCATATGGCGCAAGAGATATTAATTGACGCCATGAAATACGGCGCCACAGATATTATCGTTGAACATACGACTTCCAAAGTTAAACTTCCTGACGACGAGATAAAAGGAAGAATAATTGGGAAGGAAGGACGAAACATCCAGTCCTTTGAAGAGAAAACCGGAGTTGAATTAGATTTAGATTCTACACCGGGAGAAGTTATGGTTTCTTCTTTTGATCCAATAAGAAGAGAGATTGCAAAAATATCTTTAGAAAGACTTATTGCCGACGGAAGAATTCAACCTGCAAAAATCGAAGAAATTGTTGAAAAAACTACAAAGGAATTAGAACACATTATGTATAAGGAAGGAGATAACCTATGTCACCGAGTAGGCGTCTACAACCTACCTCGAGAATTAATCCAAATGCTTGGCAGATTTAAATATAGATTCTCCTACGGACAGAACATGATTGAGCACACTTTGGAAGAAACCAGAATTGGTGTCGCTATAGCTACAGAATTAAAAGCCGATGTGGAAATTGTTAAACTGGGATGTTTATTCCACGATATTGGAAAGGTTGTCAGTGATGAAGAAGGAACACACGTGCAACTTGGCGCTGAGTTACTAAAGAAATTTAACATTTCCGAAAAAGTTATTAACTGTGTTGCTGAACACCATGAGGATAGACCATTCACATCTATTGAGTCCTCCATCGTAAACCTTGCTGACCATATAAGTGGTGCCAGACCCGGCGCAAGATCAGAAAATTACGAATCTTATGCCACAAGGATGAAAGAGCTTGAAGAAGCCGCAACCTCATTTGATGGCGTAGATAAAGCGTATGCGATATCGGCAGGAAGAGAAGTTCGAATATTTGTAAAGCCTGATAGAGTGGACGATTCGTCTGCAGCTTTACTCGCAAGAGAAATCGCGCGTAAGATAGAGCTTGAACAGACTTATCCGGGTGTGGTAAAAGTAACAGTAATAAGAGAAACTAGATTTTCTGATACAGCTAAATAATTTAGGCTGTAACTAAAAAGAAAGTTTTAGAACACAAAAAAATGCGAATTCTATTTATTGGAGACATAGTAGCAAAACCTGGAAGAAACATGGTTAAGGAAGTCCTTCCAGGTATAAAGCGCGAACAAAAAATAGATCTGGTAATCGCTAACGCCGAAAACCTAGCTCATGGTAGAGGTGCCACTGTAGAAACAATCCGCGAAATGCAAAATTACGGCGTAGATTTTTTTACAGGCGGAGACCATTTGTTTTGGCACAAAGACTTTGAAGACTCCATTGATAACCTTCCTATCGTAAGACCCGCAAACTACCCCGAAGGAACCCCGGGTGTTGGGCACAGCCTTATTCAATATAAAAACGGCGATAAAATTTTGGTTATTAACCTGATGGGTCGAACTTCCTTTGGAGGCACCAACAGTTATTTAGACGACCCCTTTAAAACAGTCACAAAAATCCTTGATATGTACAGTGACAGGGAAAAATACGGTGACATAAAAATTAAACTTTTAGATTTCCATGCAGAAGCAACAAGTGAAAAATACGCCATGGCCTTTTATTTGGATGGAAAAGTTGATGCTGTTGTAGGCACACACACTCACGTACCAACTTGCGATTGTATGGTACTACCCAAAGGAACATTGTATGTTACAGATATTGGAATGACCGGAATTGTAGATTCGGTCCTTGGTGTAAAAAAAGATATTATTATAAATTTATTTTTAACGGCGCAAAATCAAAAATTTGAGTGGGAGGAATATGGTAAAAAAGCTTTCAGGAGTGTAATATTAGATACTAGTAAGAAGACAATCGAGAGGTTTGATTCGTTAGTTGAAAATTAAAAAATTTTCACTGCCTTCTGGCTTTGAGGAAAATTATCTCATTGCTAGAGAACTGAAATGAGATTTTCTCTCACATAAGTTCTCCCGTTTTGAAAGGGGGTGTTTTAGAAATGTCCAAGAATGAATTAATAAATGCAGTAGCAGATGCAGGTATGACCAAAGTTGATGCAGCAAAAGCAATCGACGCTTTGGAAAGTGCTATTACCAACGCTTTAAAGAGAGGTGAAAAAGTAACCTGGACCGGTTTTGGAACCTTCGAGGTTAGAAATAGAGCAGCTAGAATGGGAAGAAATCCCCAGACTGGAGCTCCTCTCCATATCGCAGCATCCAAGACTCCCGCTTTCAAAGCAGGCAAGTCTTTGAAGGATATGGTCAGATAAGTTTTAGTTGATGTTTTAAAGCGCGCTTTAGGAGGGGCGGTGACGACCGCCTCTCTTTTTTTCCCTAAATTGCCATTTATGAGTTTAATATTTACAGAGTAGGAGCAATCGAAGTAATATGAGTTTCGTTATCTGTTGAAATCGGAATTGTAAACCAAAAGGTCGAACCCTTACCAACTCCCTCAGAATAAACGCCAACATGCCCACCCATCTTTTCTATGTAATTTTTACTTATGTACAACCCCAATCCGGTACCCGGAGTCTCAGCTTGCTTCACGTAGCTATTGTCTACTCTTTGGAATTTTTGGAACAACCTAGTCATGTCCTCAGCACTTATACCCTCGCCTGTATCAATGATTGAAACCTTTATAAATTCCCCATCTACTTGTGCTTTTATTGTTAAACTTCCATGCTCAGTAAATTTAATGGAATTGCCCAAAAAGTTTGTGAGTACTTCTCTGGTTTTTATTAAATCAGCTTTCACCTTCGGAAGATCTTCAGGAACTATGCGGATAAGCTGGAGGTTCTTTTCCTCAGTTTTAACTTTGAACTCTTCTGCAAAGTCACTTATCAAATCTTTCAGGTTCACAACCTCTGCTTTAAGTTCAACCCTTCCTTGTTCAATTCTTGAAACATCCAACATATCATTTATCAACCTAAGCATTCTTTCCACACCCTTGGAAGCTTTATTCAAATACTCAACCTGCTTTTCTGTAACAGACCCTGCTTTTCCTTGAGTAACCATCCACACGTAACTTTTAATAATGGTCATTGGGGTGCGCAGTTCGTGAGTAGCAATAGAAAGAAACTCATCTTTAAGTTTATCCAAGGACAGAAGTTTTTCATTTGCTATTGCCAACTGACCACTTTCCCTCTCAAGTGTCGAGTATAAACGCGCATTTTCAACCGCAAGTGCTGCCAAATCAGTAAAATGCTCAACCAGGGTACGTTCCTCAGCAGTAATTTCCGATTCTTCTTTTGATAACGAGAAAATCATAATTCCAATAGTTTCTTCCCGCACCGTAAGTGGGTAAACAAGGCTTGTTTTTATTCCAGCATTTTTTTGAGACTCGAGTGCGTTCTCAACAGGAACGGGGGGAGTAAGGATATCGGGAAAGTAATGGGTAACCTGCGGTTTATTTTCCAAAAGGGCTTTTATACATAAGTTGTCAGTGGCAGAAAGAGGAATAACTATTTCTTCAAAAGGAACATCCGAAACTTCTCGTGTTTTTTTCGCAGCGTCAGTTTGTGATAGCGCTACCCTTTTTAACACCTGTTCTTCCTTATCTAGTAGTGCCAAAACTACCACCTTGTAACCCAGCTCAAGATAACCAAGCTCGGTAAGAATGCTATTTACTACTTCGTCTAAAGTTTCGTGAAAATCTAGGGAATTTAGGATAAGCTTTTCAAGCTTCCATAAAGATTCGAGAGTATTTACTGCATCAGGCAGAACTTTGTTAGGTTGGGCAGACATACTTTAATATATGCTAGCACAATAATAGATTCCAAAGTTAGAAAAGTTTTGTTGAATCTACCTTTATCCCTCTTTCGCCCAATTTCTCGACAACGTATGCCTGTCTCTGATCATGAGTAGGTCTTACAACAGACACACCAGCTGAATTCACCTGAAAGATTGGATACGAACCGTCGTCCGAAGCTGAGTGATGATTCACCTGTAAACCTATTTTCATTTCTTTCGCCAACAATGCGGCGTTTTTTGAATCGGTAATAGAGTCCTCATTATGTTTATTAAAGCTTGTTATCATAATAAGTCCCAAACTTTCGGGGTGAGCCTCAAGAAGCGTCTGTCTTGCGGTTTCTTCAACTAACTCAGCATTAGGAACACCATGGAAAGTAAACACCTGCAGATGATAAAGGGAGTCTGTGAAGGAATCGCTAATTACATCAGTTTCTTCTTTAATGGGCAATCTCAAGAAAGCGCGACCGCCAAATGTTTCTTTCAAAAACTGAGGATCTAACAAGATCTCGTGAAACTTAGGATTAGTTCTATCCCAATCGATTAAACTTCTTACTTTCCTTTCCTCTAAACTCAACTGATTCCAATTGCTATCTTTTTGGGGATTTAGTAAATAATCAAAGTCCATCAATACTGAAAAAGGCTGGCTGTGGGTTCTTCCCTTCTCTATTCTAGCTTTTTCTACACATTCCAAATTTTGGGCATCACAAATTAGAGCGTAAACGGTACCTAGTTTAATCGATACCAAATCACCTCTAAACAAAGCATTTGACACCTCTTCGGATGATCTCGCGGGATCTATCCCCAGATCGACTTCTAAAGGCAAATCATATGAATCTTCCTTTTGTGAGGAATTATGGGATTTTTTATCGGACGTCATCTCTCGATTTTAGCACATTAAGACAGTGACTTGACTCCGGCTTCGGCACACATTACGTCTTGATTCACGTCATATGAACCACCTACTCCAATTGCACCTACCACCGTGTTACCTTCCAAAACTGGAATACCTCCGGCCATTGATGTAAAAGATCCACCGTCCAAATTATTAACGCCAAAATATGGTTTACCCGGAACTGCAAACTCACCCATGCCGGCCGTTGGAATACCGAGGGTTCCTGAAGTATAAGCTTTTGTAAATGAGAATTTAGGGCTTACTGGAAAAGCTCCATCCATTTTCGACGCAGCTATAAGAATGCCACTGTTATCTACTACCACTACACATACTTTAACACCAAGTTCTGAGGCTTTTGCCTGAGCTGCTCCGATAGCTTTATTAGCTTTTTCTAACGTAAGCATTTAGAGAATCACCTCCAAGGACAGGTATGCTTACCTATAATTTTTTTACTTATTCAATTCTAGAACTTTTTTGAAATCTTTACCAGCCTCAGCAGACACACATCTACCGTTGCCCCACTTTATAAATTCCAACGGAGGTAAAAAGCCATCACCACCGGCAATCAAAATAACAGTTTTGTAGCTTGAGGAGCCTTTCTTAAACCAATCAACAAAATGCACTTTGTGATTAACCTGCACAAAATCGTTTAGTATTAAGGCGCCTCCCGGTTTCAATATTTTCCAAACTTCATTCATAGCCTTCTTTTGATCTTCTTCAGAAAGTTGGTATAAAACTGTACTGGCTATTACTACATCGTATTTTGGCAATTTCTTCTTTTTCCACAACTTACTTAAATGTAACAACGACTCCTGAATAAAGGTAACGCTTGTTCGCTCCCATAGGTAATCACATAGCTTTGCGGTTTCCGGCAAACTTTTTAGCTCACCCGGATAAAAGCCACAAGCAAGCGCCCAGTTCTTTTTTTCTACAGGATTTTCCAAATCTATCGAAATTCCGGAATCGACTGTAATTTTGTTTTTTAATAACGAGGAAAGCGTTTTTAATCGAGTGTGATCTTCAATCTCCTTAAAATGATGATTAAGCTCAAGTCCTGGCAATCCCAAATTCAACCCACAACCTATATCTACAATTTTTAATGGTTTTTTTCCAAATATTGCGTTAATAGCTGCTTTAGGACCTACGTATCTCTGGTAAATTGTAGTCTGTGTACTTTCGTTCTCCATTAGTTCTTGATAAGTCAAAAGAAGTTCTTCCGAAGCCATCAATGAATCTAATTCTCTTTTCCAATCCTCCTGGGAAAAATTATCTAACCCTCTCAAGGATTTTTCGAATAACAGAATATATTGGAAAGCCCTGTACATTAAATTAACAAAATGGGTACTTGTGATTTCGGATCTTTTTTTTATTACCTTGTGGAGAATATTTCTAAATCTCCTGTTCTCTTGGTAAAAAGAGGTAGAAACGTAGTAAAAGGCGCGTAGACTTTGATCGGGGTGAGACTCACTCTGAGTTGTAAACTCATTAATCAGGTTATATTCTTTTTTCTTGGCCAAAACAGTTTTAACCGCGTTAACCATAGTATTGTTCACAACGTGCATTATAACCTATAATATAATGCTATGCAAGTACGCGACGTGTCTCCACTACGATAATTTACTGCAACAACAACCTAATTCATTATCAGTTCCGACTAATATACTGCCGAAGAAGTTACTATAGAAAACCCGATAGTACTTTAAAACACCGGACTTTCCCCTCCCAGCCAAAATCATTCCTAGAATAAATCATATCATTTTATTAGATCACAGGTGTTAAAATAGAGTGGTTTACTTTGTAAACAACCTATGCCAAACACAAAAGACTATTACGAAATATTAGGAATACAAAAGAACGCTACAGCGGATCAGATTAAGCAGGCCTATAGAAAACTTGCACGCGAGCATCACCCGGATATGGTCAAGGATGGTGATAAACCACAAGCCGAAAAAAGATTTAAAGAAATCAACGAGGCCTACCAGGTGTTAAATGATCCGCAAAAAAGAAGCATGTATGATCAATATGGACATGCCGGGCAAGGATTTGCCGGTGCAAATCAAGGCTCGTGGGGACCGTTTTCATATTCGTACACACAAGGGGGAAATGGTGCAAACCAATACGGGGATTTTGATCCATTTGACGTTTTCGAAGAATTTTTTGGATTTAGGGGGTTTGGCGGACAACGTGCACCAAGGAGGGGCAAGAATCTTCATTATGAAATGAGGATTGAATTTTCAGAATCCGTTCACGGCGTTGAAAAAGAGGTGAATATCGATAGCGGACCCCTGACGATCAAAATTCCCCAAGGTATAAACGACGGAACCGAACTTAGATTTGCAGGAAGAGGTATGGCAGGTCCAAACGGAGCACCTGCAGGAGATTTGTATATAACAATAAGGGTTTTGACTCCTAAAGAGTTTCGCAGAGTCGGAAGCAACCTCGGGGTCATTGCAGAGTTAGAATTTACACAACTTGTTCTGGGAGATGTGGTTGAAATACCGGTAATTGATGTTAAGGATCCCAGAGGTTTGGGTAAAACAAACCTAAAAATCCCCGCGGGAACTCAACCAGGTACCCAATTTAGAATTAGAGATAAAGGAATGCCCAACGGGCGCGGTCAGGGAGACGTAATTGTGCAAGTATTTGTTCGTATTCCCCAGAAGGTAAATAAGAAACAAAAAGAACTTCTGGAAGAATACAGAAAGGCTTCAAAATGATTGACGAAAACAGCGATAAATTTAAAGAAGAAGTTGATATAGACGAATTAAGCAAAATTGATGTTCGAACAGGAACTATAACCCAAGCTGAAAATGTAGAAGGTTCCAATAAACTTATTAAACTGATGGTAGATTTTGGAAAATTTGGTACTCGCCAAATACTTACCGGAATGCAGCAATACTATTCCCCCGAAGAGCTGGTTGGAATGCAAACAACTTTTATTGTTAACCTA
>CAYMCX010000033.1:7538-8608 GCA_964389145.1 uncultured Candidatus Saccharibacteria bacterium | reverse complement strand
ACTAAGAGTTACCGGAGACTCAATGGTTCCAAATTTCCACGACGGCGAACAAATTATTGCTGAGAAAATCTCAGTTAAATTTGAAGATCCTAAAAGAGGAGAGATTATTATATTTAACCATCCCACGTATCCGGGCAGATTAGTAATTAAAAGGGTAGTAGGGTTGCCGGGGGAAATTATTAAGATAAGCGCCGGAAAAATTTATATAAACGACGCCATGCTAGCTGAAGAGTATCTTGGATCAGAAGGCGCAACAAAAGCCGGAGAAATCCTTGCGGAAAACGTATCTTATGAGATCCCAGGTGATTCTTATATTTTGTTGGGGGACAACCGGGCTAATAGTACAGATTCACGCGAATGGGGACCTGTAAAAAGGACGGAAATAGTGGCAAAAGGGTTTCTTGTATACTATCCTCTGAGCCAAATGCGGATTATAAAGTAAAAATTACTCTTTTACGGGATTAACGTTAATCTTCTTCTTATTCTTGCTGACAAATGCAAAACTCACGATTCCCATGATTTTTGAGAAAATTGTGAAGTCTTTGCCCATATCTACATTGTCCCCAGCAACAAAAACTCTTCCTCGCTGTCTGACAATTATTTGACCGGGTTTTACTGTAGAACCACCATAAACTTTAAATCCTAATCTTTTACCTGCAACGTTTCCACCCTGTCTAGCTTTTGATCCACCTGCTTTTTTATGTGCCATATAGTTAAGAAGTTACTATTTGGGCTTGCCCAATAGATTACTTCTCCTCCTTTTTCTTTGAAACTTTCTTTACGGACTTTGCGGTCTTAGTTTCAACTTTAGTCTCTGCAACTTCAGCTTTTTCCTCTTTTTTAGCCTTCGCAGAACCCAAAGTGATTTCAGTTATTTTAATAGTTGTAATGGGCTGTCTGTGGCCTTTAACCTTATCGTATCTAGACTTAGATTTAAAACGTCCGACTCTTACCTTTTTGGCCAATCCTTCAGCTATAACACTGGATTTTATGTTTACATCCTTAACCAACGGGTCCCCAATTAAGACCTCAGAACCGTCGGAATAAGCTAAAACGTCGAATTTTGGCTT
>CAYMCX010000033.1:0-7528 GCA_964389145.1 uncultured Candidatus Saccharibacteria bacterium | reverse complement strand
CTGACGCTCTATTCTTAAAATAGAACCTTCTGTTATTTTAAATTGTTTTCCGCCAATTTTGGCTATTGCGTATTTCATATATTTTGGATTTCTGCTCCAATAAAGGTAAACCTCACTGTCGCTGGAGTATGTTACAACAAAACAGGCAGTTTATCAACCTTTTTAATACTATCGTCCCCTGCCACTCTATTCCATCTTTCAAACCCGCATTTCTGACACTTGTGAACCAAAACTTCCTCGCCATCCGGCTTAAATTTCTTTCCTATGGCCTCCATTAGCCCCTTACAGGACTCTTTTCTGTCACCCGGGGTAACATCAACGTGAACCGAAAACAAGCAGTAAGGACAGTGATTCCTATTGTGAGTTCCGGGGGCTTTCTCGGATACTTGTTTTCCGCAATTGCTACAGGTAAACATTACATGAGCTCCAATACCCTACTTTGTACCTGTTTGGACCAGCACATCGTAGGTAGAAGCTTCGTCCAACGTCTCCTCAGTTACAGTTTGATACGAATCCTTCATGTCAGCCACAAGCATTTCTAGATAGTCCTTCTTACTGGCTTTAATTTTGATCAAAGTATCCGCCCGCTGTGTGTCTGCTGTTTCAATTTCTGGTACTGTATAACCCTTATCCTGCAAGAAAGTCTGAGTCTTTGCAGCCAATCCCGGAATGCCTGCTGCATTTTCAATTCGGATTTTTATATCGCTTTTATTTAAAACCGGTTTTTCTTGGACAGATGGCGTTGTCTCAAGCTGTGGCGTGTCGCTCTCACTTAATACTTCTGTGTTTTGACTTGACCCCTGTTGTCCAAATAATGACCCATTATTCTTATTCACAAAGAAAAATATTCCCCCGCCAACAATAAGCAGTGCAGCAAGAGCTCCGCCTACAACAGCAACTGAAGTAACTTTATGTTCCACTACAGGTAACGGCATTAGGTTTAATAAATTGACCTGAGTGCTCAAAAGCATGTTGTCTTCGTTTGATACTTTGTTAAAAATCCCATGCAATTCATAACCTACCATTTGCTCGGGAATTTCTTCCTTAGGAATAATCGGAACTATTTCAAATTGGGGATCCAAACTAAAAGCTCCGTCGTTAAGAGTATAAATTCTAGTAATTGGTGTTGTTCGCTTATAAACCGAAAGTTGAGCAACTAAAGCCTCTATTTCTTTGGAAGATTTTTCTTTCTCATACACTTCGCAGAAGTATATCCCGTTTAATTCAGATAGCGCTACAACTTGGTCTCCACTACTCTTGGAGATAAAAATACTTGGCTCGTTCTTTCCTACAAATTTAGGCAGTAACAAAACCCAAGGAATAATGCTTTTTAACTCAATTCCAAGTGTGTTTGAGACTTCAAGATATTTTTCGACTTTTTCTTTGTTAATACCTACAAATTGATATACAAATGGTGCTATTTTTTGATACGAAAAGTATAAATCTTCAAGAGTAACATCTAACAGTTTGCTTTTAACCTCAGCTAAAATAGTCTCATCCAGGTTTCCGGTCTTTTTTCCCACAGTTATAAACTTAAGAAGAACATCCTGTGGTTCTACTAAAAAGCTTAAATCAAATTTCTTATCGCGAGTCTCAGCTGTAACCTCTTTTATAAGGTTAAATAAGACATCGGAGAAAATTTTTACATCCAAAATACTTGAATCGTGGGCAACATTGTTGTCTAATTCAGCAGATTTACTTTTTATACTCTGAGGAGTTGCCGCACTTAATTTTAGTGTGTTCTCATTAAGAGAAACGATTAAATTCTGCATGAGAATATATTATCACACTCTGCACCAACCCAAGAAGCAAAAACGATACTAATAACGAACTACCTCCGTAAGAAATAAATGGCAAAGGAATTCCTGTAACAGGCATTACACCTAAATTCATTCCGACATTAATTAAAAATTGAACAAAAAATACAACAAACACTCCAAAGCCCAATAACGCACCGTAAGAATCCTTAGTTTTGTATACAATATGCAATACCGCGAAAAGTAAAATTAGATAAAGAGCGACCATTAAAAATACTCCAATAAAACCCCACTCCTCCGCAAAAGAAGCAAACGCAAAATCGGTCCAGTGAGCAGGCAAAAAGTTAAGCTGTGACTGGGTTCCGTGACCAAAACCCTTACCGACTAATCCACCAGAACCTACAGCAATTTGTGCTTGAATCACATTATAACCGGAACCTAAAACATCAAGTGCGGGATTCATAAAAACTAATATTCTTTGTTTTTGATAATCTTTTAAAAGATGCCACAAGGGTGACGAAAATAGTCCAAGAAAAACAAACAATGTTGCAAAAAACCATTTATTTAGACCCGCATAAAAAAGTGTAAAAACAAAAACGGAAATTAAAATTATTGATGTGCCCAAGTCCGGCTGAATAAAAACTAGCGCCATTAACGGAACAAACACGCCACACATCATTAACAAACTTTTTGCATTGCTAAGTGATTTATCGGACGCTGCAATTAAGGAAGATAGAGTAATTACTAGAGCAACCTTCGCAAGCTCAGACGGCTGTAAACTAAAGAAGCCAAAATTAATCCAACGGGCAGATCCATATACAATCTCTCCGTATACATAAGTAAAAATTAACAAACCCAACGAAAGAAAATATATGTATTTCCAATAGTATTTATAAAGCTGAAAATCTATTAGAGAAACTAGTAAATAAAGTAGATAACCACCTATGAAAAATATCAGTTGATCCCTGGCGCGCTCGGGCGAAGTTGAAAAAAGAGTTAGGTACCCCAAAGAAAAAAGTAGTATTGGAATGACCAAAAGTAGAATATTATATTTCTTTAGTAATTTCATACGCTAGGCTCGGAGTTAAAGAGGTTGCTAAAACTTTCTTTTTGATATCCTCCTGGTGTATAGAAACTACGGCGTTATTTTCCAAAGAATCTGGATATTTAGCTGAGATCCGATCAGAAACAGAGAGATTATTTGCTTTTCTAAGGTCCTGAATTTGTCTTACCATTTCTCTTGCCAAACCCTCCAGTTTAAGCTCATTCGTGATTGTAGGATCAAGGTAAACGCTCTTTATTTCAGAATCTCCAGAAACCTTCTCAAATTTGTCGTGGGAAACTACGTCTATATTTTTTACATTTACCTCGTCCAAAATTAATTCTTTATAAAAAGAATCTTTTGAGGTAAAGGTTTCGTCAACGTACAAGGTGCTAAGCGGCTGTCTTACTTTTATATTTTTGTCTGAACGAATTGCCAAACCTAAAGAAGCAATATCCCTTGTAACTTTCATATTGCTAAGTACTTGAGTGTCGATCTTTGAGAAATGGTACTTTGGAAAATCACATAAATGTACAGACTCTGGGGTATTCTCCTTAGCACTTCTATATTGCTTTAGAGTTAAAAATATCTTTTCTGATAAAAACGGAACAAGGGGAGCTGACGTCTTTGAAAATGAATCCAAAACCGTGTACAAAGTAGATAGAGCTTGTGGATCGCCTGATGAGATCCTATCCCTGGATCTTCGAACGTACCAACGGGACAAATCGTCTACAAATTCCTCAATACTTTTAACCGCAGGTGGTACTAAGTATTTCTCTAAGTTCTCAGAAAAAGTTTTAATCGTTTCATGTAACCTAGCTATAATCCACCTATCAAGTAAATCGGTTGATTCAACTAATTTTTCTGAATTCCATCCGTGCAGGGAGGCATACATATCAAAAAACTTTACAGAATTCCAAAATGGGTTAAGAACATTTCTGGACTTATTTCTAAGCTCAACCTCATCAAAGTTCGCGTTTTCACCCACCATTAGAGGGGAATTCATTAGATAAAGTCTCAAAGCGTCACCGCCAATTGTTTCAATTATTCCCTTAGGATCGGCATAGTTTCCGTAGGTTTTGCTCATTTTTCTACCGTCACTTCCTGCCATAACTCCCGTGCTTATGACGTTTTTAAAGGAAGCGCACCCAAACAACGCTGTAGAAAGTACGTGCATAAAGAAAAACCAAGCGCGGGTTTGGGCAATATACTCAACAATAAAATCTCCCGGGAAATTCTTTTCAAATCTTTCTTTATTTTCAAAAGGGTAGTGGATTTGCGCATAAGGCATTGATCCTGCTTCAAACCAGGAATCCAAAACTTCTGGTCTCCTAAAATATTCTTTTCCGTCTTTTTTGATAACAATTGCATCAATATACGGTCTGTGTAAATCAGTAACTTTTTGTCCGGATAATTCTTCAATTTCAGAAACAGAAGAAACTACAATTCTATCTCCATCTTTGGATTCCCAAACAGGCATCGGAGTTGCCCAAAATCTATTTCTGGAAATACACCAATCAGGTGCTTGTTCTATTCCCAGTTTAAAACGACCTTCTTTTAGGTGCTCTGGAATCCAGTTAATTCCCTCATTATTTTTATCCAAATCCGACTTTAGTTTCTTAATATCTACAAACCAGGAATTCTGAGCCCTTTGGATAAGCAAAGTATTACACCTGTCATGATAAGGAAATCTGTGAACAACCCGTTCATCTCCAAATAGCAGATTTCGGTTTTTCATGTCTTCTCTAATAGGATCATTAGCTTTGGAGTAGTAAACACCCTCCCAAGGATTCTTTTCTAAATTTCCTGGCACAAACTTGCCCTCTTCATCAATCGACATCATTATAGTAAGTCCGTAATGCCTACCCATCTCAGTATCAATTTCACCAAATCCAGGGGCTGAATGGACAATACCTGTTCCCTCTTCCATATTTGCCATTCCCGGGAAGGAATAAACCTTAAACTCC
Organism: uncultured Candidatus Saccharibacteria bacterium; assembly: GCA_964389145.1. Taxonomy (GTDB): domain Bacteria; phylum Patescibacteriota; class WWE3; order UBA101185; family UBA10185; genus CAYMCX01. Next base: position 2,762 of record CAYMCX010000033.1, on the reverse strand, counting down.
CCCTCTTTTTTAGCGTAAAATTTATAAATCGGATCATACTCTAAACCTATTAATTCAGATCCTTTGAACGACTCTAAAACTTTATATTCTTTGTCTTTAAACACAAACTCTAAACGAGACCCCGCTAAAACGTATTTGTCTCCACTAAATTCCACTATTACATACTCAGACTCTTCGTGAACAACCAATGCCCTGTTAGAAGGAATAGTCCAGGGAGTTGTAGTCCAAGCAAGTAAATATGTACCCTGAAATTTACCGGTGGTTGTTACAGGAAACTTTACTGTAATTGCCGGATCTTCCACATCTTTGTAAGAATTATCCATTGCTACTTCAAAATGAGAAACGGGGGTACCGCAGGTTGTACAAAACATGGATGTATAAATTCCTTCGTATATCAACCCTTTGTCGTACAACTTTTTAAAAGCCCACATTACACTTTCCATGTAGGTTCTATCTATTGTTTTGTAGGAATGGTCCATATCTACCCAGCGGCCGATACGATCTATATACCATTTCCATTCTTCTGAAATCTCTGAGGTGTATTTATATGATTCTTGTGTAAATTTTTCTAATCCAAAAGCTTCAATATCGCGTCTGTTTTTTATTCCTAGGCGAGATTGAACTTTATTTTCCACAGTAAGACCGTGAGCATCCCAGCCCCAAACTCTTTCAACTCTTTTGCCCTGCATTGTCCAATATCTAGGAATTATATCTTTAGCAATTGATCCCAACAGATGGCCGTAATGGGGAAGACCAGAAATAAAAGGAGGCCCATCATAAAACACGTAGGCATTTTCCGCAGCGTTTTTTTCAACAGATTTTTCAAATATCTCGTGCTTCTTCCAAAATTCCAAAACTTCCGCTTCTATTTGAGGAATAGATTGATTAGTTGGTTTCTCTGTGGACTGCATAATGCCGTTATATTAACAAATAAGGGTTAGGATTTAAAGGCTAAGTCCCCCAAATAGGCTCTATAAATCAAAATGGAAATTGTAGTTAAACCAATTAATATCAATAAAAATAGGAGAAAATAGTACTTTTTCATATGGAAATTATTCTACGAGGTTTTCTTCTTTCTGCCAATCCAAACGTCGTCAGCTACGCCTTCAGTAAAGTTTGCATAACGAGCGAGCACAAAGAAAAGGTCGGACATGCGGTTGATGTAAGCAAGTGCCAGCTCTTTAACTCCATTATTTAAAGCTTCGTCTAGACAATAATAATGGACAAGCTCGCGCTCAAACCTTCTGCAAATCGACCTGCACAAGTGATACTGTTTTGCGAGCTGAGTGCCCCCGGGCAAAATAAAGTTTTTTAATCTTGGAAGCTTTTCCTCAACTTTGTCTATTCTTTTCTCTATCGATACAGCCCAATTTCTCAATTTTGAATAGTCTGACGAGGTTGCAGTAGGGTTTGCTATTAATGCGCCAAGTTCAAATAACTGACTCTGGATCTTTTTCTCGTCTACAAAGGACAAAGAAGCATTAAGTTCGTCTAATGTTCCAAGTACACCAAATATTTCTGCATCTTTTCGTGCCTTCTTGCCTCCTATTAAAGTGGTAGAGCCCTCATCCCCGTTTTTTGTGTATATTTTGACCATACTATATTTATTATATACACCAATGTTATAAGGATGTAAAAAAAGAGGGACCCGCGTATAAGCGGGTCCCCGGCATTCAAACGTTTCTTCTACTACAGTTAGCAAACGCTATAACCGCAGGAATAGCATTTAGAACAACCCTCTTCCAGAACTAAGGAAGAATTTCCACATTCAGGACACATGTTGACGTAAGAAAATACCGTAACTTCCTTCTTGGTTTCTTCGACAACATTAGATCCGTTTGAACGAACCTGCAAATCAAACTCCTCCGCCAGCACTTTAGCTACAGCGTCAGGAACTGATCCAACTCTGTTCTTCCCAAAACCAATGGATTTAGCACCGCCAATACCTATCAACTGAACCACAATTTCTTTTACCGTTCTCATTGGATCAACAGATGCCCGTAACCATCCTGAAATCATTCGTCCCAAAGCCTCAGACAACGCAGCAATATCACTTCCAGCCTTACCAACAGTTGCAAACACTTCCAACGGATTTCCGTTCTCATCTTTGTTGACCGTTATAAAAGCCTTACCTTGAGGTGTAGGAACTTTGTATGTAACGCCTGCAAGTTTGTAGCCTCTATCAAACTCCAAAGGTCTCGCAGGAGTAGCTGTGGCAAGTGCTGCAGCAGAATCTTTATTTTCTTTCCTGTCTTTAGTTTCCTTTGTCTCAAGAACAACTTCCTGTCTGCTACCTGTTACGTAAACGGTAAGCCCCTTAACACCCATTTCCCATCCCATTAGATAAACCTTGGCTACATCGTCCGTAGTAGCGCCTGCAGGAAAATTACAGGTCTTTGAGATAGAGTTATCAATAAAAGCCTGGATAGATGCCTGCATAAAGATATGTTCGTCAGGGTCAATGTCAGATGAAACAACAAAGACTTTCTTAACATGCTCCGGAAGATCCTTAACAGCCTGGCAAGAACCGGTTAGTAATATTTCGTCCACTACCTTTTTCTTTGTTTCCTCAGGCATATCCAGCATCATAAGAGCCTTCTCAAAGAATGGACTTGTATACGTTAAAGACATTTTTCCTTCGTCCCCTGCTGCCTGATATACATTTCTAATGTAGGCTAACGCAAATACCGGTTCACATCCGTATCCCTCAACACCTGCCACAGTAGAAATTGTTCCTGTAGGGGCAATTGTTGTAGTCGCAG
>CAYMCX010000032.1:0-8667 GCA_964389145.1 uncultured Candidatus Saccharibacteria bacterium | reverse complement strand
CTGTTGCAAACCCTACAGATCACCCGCATGGTGGTTCTTACAAAGATAATGGAATTGGTATGCCCGCACCTAAGTCACCTTGGGGTTGGCAGACAAGAGGTAAATTAACAAGAAGTAGAAACAGAACTAATAGGACTGTTGTTAAGTCCAGAAGGGGAAGGGTTTCCTTTAAGAAATAAGGGATACCACTAAGGAAAAATATGTCTAGATCACTAAAAAAAGGAATATTCGTAGACGAGAAGCTCATGGAAAAAGTAGCTGCGATGATAAAGGATGGAAAAAAGTCCATCATAAAGACATGGGCAAGAAGATCAACAATAATACCTGAAATGGTTGGACTTACTTTTGAAGTTCACAACGGAAAGAAATTCATACCAGTATTTGTTACCGAATCAATGGTTGGACATAAGTTAGGTGAATTTTCCCCTACCCGCTTGTTTAGGGGTCACTCTTCTAAGAAAGGTCCTGCAACGGCAGCGGCTCCCGCTCCCGCAGCAAAATAGGATATTTATATGAAAAATGCAGATGTATACGCAAAAGTAAAAAACGCTCTAATCTCGCCTAAGAAGGTAGCTCCTGTAATGGATATTGTTAGAGGTAAGAGTGTACGAGATGCAAAATTAATTTTATCTTTGGATTCGACAAAAGCCGCTAAGATCTTATTGAAGACATTAAAATCGGCCGAAGCCAATGCTAAGAATAATTTGAACTTGAAATCCGCAGACCTTCACATTTCAGATTTACAGGTAAGCGGAGGGGAAGTAATAAAAAGAGGAATGTTTGTAGGTAGAGGAAGATTTAGTCCGTTATTAAAGAGAAGAAGTCACATAACACTTGGTTTATCTGCTGCTAAGATAGTGGCTGCGCCTGAGAAGGAGGCTAAGAAATAACATGGGTCAGAAAATAAATCCCACAGGTTTTAGAATAGGTATCTCAAAAGACTGGTATTCCAAATGGTTTGCCGATAAAAAATCTTACGCTGACCTAGTTTTGGAAGACAAGAGAATAAGAGACTTTTTAAGAAAGAAATTCGAAATGGCAGGGTTGAAGGAAACAATTATCGAGAGATCCGTTAATGAAGTTAACATCATCGTAAGAGTTTCTAAACCAGGACTTGTTATTGGAAGAGGCGGAAGTGGTGTAGAAGAGGTTGAAAAGTCACTTAAAAAGCTTACAAAGTCAAAGATTAAACTTACAGCGGAAGAAGTAAAGGTACCGGAAATTGAAGCCCAGTTAGTGGCCGACTATATATACAGGCAGTTAAAGAGAAGATTGCCTTACAGAAGAGTCGCTCTGTCAGCTGCAAGATCCGCTATGGACAGAGGTGCAAAAGGTATTAAAATACGTCTCTCAGGATTACTTGGAGGAGGAAACTCCATTGCAAGATCCGAAGTCATATCTGAAGGATCTGTTCCTTCTCAGACATTGAGAGCCAATATTGATTACGCTCAGCTGGATGCTCACATGATTTTTGGAACAATAGGAATTAAAGTCTGGATTTACAAAGGGGAGACAGATCTCTAAAAAGGAAAACAACATATGTTAATGCCGAAGAAAGTAAAATATAGAAAACAGCAAAGAGGAATCAACAAAGGAATCGCCGTTAGGGGAGCGCTCATCAATTTTGGTGACTACGCATTAAAGTGTGAAGACAGAGGTTTATTAACATCAAGACAGATTGAGGCTGCAAGAAAGGCTATCACTCATAATACAAAAAGGGGCGGTAAGCTTTGGATCAGGGTGTTTCCTGATAAGTCCATTTCGAAAAAACCTAATGAAACAAGAATGGGAAGTGGAAAAGCCCCAACAGATCATTACGCAGCTGTGATAAAGCCTGGAAAGATAATTTTTGAATTAGCAGGTGTTACTGAAGAAATAGCTAAACTAGCTTTTAGACGAGCTGCAGATAAGCTTCCGTTAAAGACTAGATTTATACGTAAGGACTAAATATGAAAGTAAAAGAATTTAAAGATAAAACAGAACAAGAACTAAACGACACTCTAAAGAATTTGAAAAAAGAGATTGATAAAACTATGGATAGCATAATTAAAGGTAAAGAAAAGAATCTTAAGAAAGTTAGGTTGTTAAGAAAAGATGTTGCGAGAGTAGTAACAGTTATTAAGGAGAAATCAAATGCCTAAGAAAATATTATTAGGAAAAGTAGTATCTACAAAAATGGAAAAGACAGTAGTTGTGGCTGTGGAATTGCCTAAAAGACATCCAATCTATGGTAAAGAAATTAAAAATACCAGAAGATTTAAAGCTAGAACAGAAAACGCTCTTGTTGATGGGGACATGGTACGAATTGAAGAATGTAGCCCGTTTAGTAAGGAAGTTACATGGCAGGTTATAGAAAAAGTTTCTCAGGATAAGGAAATTAAAGGATAAAAATATGATACCGGTAGGTGCAGTAATAAAACCAGCAGATAATACAGGAGCCAAAACATTAAAATTGATTGGTATTCCCGGACATTCAAGAAGGCGATTTGCCTTTGTTGGGGATATTGTAACAGTCTCTATTTATGGTGTATCTTCTACCGGAACTGTTAAAGATCACACAGTTGCAAAAGCATTAATTGTTCGAGCTAGAAAAGAAACCAGAAGAAAAGACGGAAGTTACGTTAGATTTGACGATAACGCAGCAGTATTGGTCGATAAAGCCGGCGCCATGCTTGGAACAAGAGTATTTGGACCTATCGCAAGAGAAGTAAGAGATAAAGGATATTTAAAGGTAGCCTCCCTCGCTAAAGAGGTTTGGTAATCTAAAATTTATGAAATTACAAAAGAACGACAACATAATAGTTATAGCCGGTAAGGATAAAGGAAAAAAAGGTAAAATTCTTGCTATTTATACACAAGACGACAAAGTTTTAGTTGAAGGTGTAAACAAGGTCAAAAAACACGTTAAACCGGGATCTGTATCTAAAGAAGGTGGGGTAATTACACTTGAAAAACCAATTCATGTTTCTAATGTTATGTATTTTGATGGCAAGCTTAATAAAGCAGTAAGACTTGGAACAAAATTAATAGACGGAAAGAAATACAGAGTTAATAAAAAGACCGGAGATGTGTTAGAAGGTTGATTGGACTAATATATGAGTTTATTAAAAGATACTTACAACAAGAAAATAGTCGACAAGCTTAGGAAGGAATTTAAGCTTGAGAACGTAATGCAGGTACCAAGTATCGATAAAGTATCTATCAATACAGGTATTGGCGGTTTTAGAGATAGCAGAGAGGCTGTAGAGGCTTTTGTTGCAGAATTCTCCGCAATTGCAGGCCAGAAGCCGTATCCCAGAAAAGCTCGTATCAGTGAAGCAGGATTTAAGGTTAGAAAAAACGATGTAATTGGCTACGCTGTAACCTTAAGAGGTGAGAAAATGTGGGCATTTCTAGATAAATTTGTTAATATAGTGCTTCCTAGAGTAAGGGACTTCAGAGGATTAAGTACAACCTCTTTTGATGGACAAGGTAACTATTCTGTAGGTTTAAGAGAACATGTTATATTTCCTGAAGTAAATCCTAATATAGTAAAGGGAATACGCAGTTTACAGGTTACAGTTGTAATGAATGGTGACAAAAGGGAAATGAATCTGGCTTTGTTAAGAGAATTAGGATTCCCGTTTAAGAAAGACGAATAATATATGGCAAAAAAAGGATTATTAGAAAAGCATAAGAAAGAAGTAAAGTTTAGCGCAAGGAAATACCACCGATGTGAGATGTGTGGAAATCCCCGAGGTTACATGGGTAGATTTAAAATTTGTAGAAAATGTTTCAGGGAAATGGCCCACAAAGGCGAGCTTCCCGGAGTAAAGAAAGCAAGCTGGTAATAATATGAGTATGGATAATTTATCTAACATGCTAAGTTCAATAAAAAACGCCGCGATGTCCGGGAAACCTTCTATTGAGATTGTTCATACCAAGGAATGCGAGGAAGTAGCTAAGAATTTAGAAAAAGGCGGGTTTTTAGAAAAAGTTAAAGTTTTTAAAGAAGACGAATCTAAAGTTAAGAAGTTGCACATCGATTTGGTTTATGAAAATGGTATTTCTAAAATAACAGATGTGAAAAGAATGTCTAAGCCCGGAAGAAGGTACTACAGAGGTTATAAGAAATTAGGAAGAACCGCCGGTGGATTTGGAATTACAGTTATTTCTACCAGTAGAGGTGTAATGGATAGTGTTGAAGCTAGAAAAAAGAAATTAGGCGGAGAGGTTATTTGTAAAGTTCTGTAAACAGAATAAGGTTCTATAAACATATGTCTAGAATAGGAAAAATGCCAATCTTAATACCACAGGGAGTAACCGTTACAATTGACGGTTCTAAGATTACTGTCAAAGGACCTAAAGGCGAACTAACCGATACAATGCGACCTGAAATTAAAGTTAAGATTGAAGATAATGCAGTGGTTTTTGAAATAGAAAAAGAAACCAAAGAGTCTTCTGCATACTGGGGACTTATTAGAGCTTTAGTAGCTAATATGGTAAAAGGAGTTACTGACGGTTTTGAAAAGAAGTTGGAACTTGTTGGTGTTGGTTACAGAGCTAAGGCTAGTGGAACCGGTGTAAGTTTAAGTGTTGGTTATTCACACCCGGTTGAATTTCCGGCTCCGGAAGGAATTCAGATCGAAGTTGTAGATCAGCAGAACGTAACAATAAAGGGATCCAATAAACAATTGGTAGGTCTAACCGCAGCAAAGATTAGAAAAGTAAGAAAGCCCGAACCATATAAAGGTAAAGGAATTAAATACGCAGGTGAAGTAATTAGAAGAAAAGCAGGAAAGTCAGGTAAGGTTTAATCTGAGGAAAAATTTATGTATCACGTTAAAGCAAGAAAAGAACCTAGAAAAAAGATAAAACTTAGAATAAGAAGCAAAATCGTAGGTACTCCCGAAAGACCTAGATTGACTGTTTCTCGTTCTTTAAAGCATATCTATGCTCAACTTATCGACGATAGATCCGGAAAGACTTTAGTAAGTGCCAGATCTGCTGAGAAAAAAGGTACAAAGAGTGAAACAGCATTTGAAGTTGGAAAAGAAATAGCCAAAAAAGCAGTTGAGAAGAAAATTAAATCAGCAGTTTTTGATCGAAATGGTTTTAGATATCATGGAAGAGTGCAGCGTTTGGCAGAAGGTGCTAGGGAAGGGGGCCTTCAGTTTTAAGGATTTAGCTTATGGCATACCAAGAAAACACACAACCAAAAGAATTTGAAGAAAAAGTTATTCAGATTAAAAGAGTTTCAAAGAAAACCAAAGGTGGAAATAAAATTGGTTTTACCGCTTTGGTAGTTATCGGTGATAAAAAGGGAAGAGTTGGCGTAGGTTTAGGAAAAGCAAAGGACGTGAGTTCCGCCGTACAAAAAGCTGTTAGTGCTGCAAAGAAGACCGCATTAATGGTGAAAATTAAAGACAACACAATCGCACACGAAGTTAAAGCCAAATCAGGATCCGCAAGAGTTTTACTTATGCCGGCTCCAGTAGGTTCAGGTATTATTGCAGGCGGTTCTGTAAGAAACGTCGTAGAATTAGCAGGAATTAAGGATATTTCAGGCAAAATGTTAGGTTCAAATAACAAAATAGAAAATGTTAGAGCTGCAATTGATGCACTAAGGAAATTAAAAGGTTAAATTGTATATGGAATTAAGTAACTTAAAAAAACTAAAGGGTAACAACAGACCGGCCAAAAGAAGAGGTCGAGGTATTGGAAGTGGTAAGGGCGGTCATACAACCGGTAGAGGTAATAAAGGTCAAAAGGCACGAACAGGCTACAATCTTCCGGTAGGATTTGAAGGAGGACAAGTTCCTTTGTTCAAAAGACTTCCTCAAATGGGCGGCTTTAAAAGCCATAGAACAAGAAAGGTACTTCCTTTAACTTTGAGTAGATTAGAAATCTTTAAGGATGGTCAGGAGATCACTCCGGATGTTTTAGTCAGAGAAGGCTTGTTTAAGACTTTAGCCAATAACACAAAGATAAAGATACTAGGGACAGGTCAGATAACTAAAAAACTTGAGTTAAAAGGATTTATATATTCGAAATCTGCCAAAGAAAAGCTTGAAAAAGCAGGCGCAAAGATTTCGTAGTTTAACATGGCCAATATTTTTAGGTTTCCTGAACTTCGAAGAAAAATACTCTTCACACTTTTTGTTATTGTAGTTTTCCGCTTTTTAGCACATGTTCCGGTTCCAGGTGTCAACACAGAGGCGATCAAATCCTTTATTCAAGGAAATGCGTTGTTAGGGCTTTTTGATATTTTTAGTGGTGGGGGATTTCAAAACTTTTCAATCGTAACCCTAGGTTTAAATCCATACATCAACGCATCCATTATTCTTCAGCTTTTTACTATGATGTTTCCAGCTTTAGAAGAAATGCAAAAAGAGGGCGAGGCAGGACGAGAAAAAATTAACACATATACAAGATTACTTACAGTGCCTTTGGCAATGATGCAGGCTTACGGAATGTACTTTTTATTAAGTAAGCAGGGTGTTATTAATGCTTTAGGGCCGATGAATCTAGCAGTACTAGTTTTAACGCTTACAGCAGGAACAATGCTTCTCACATGGATTGGAGAACTGGTTACGGAATACGGAATTGGAAACGGAATCTCCCTTCTGATATTTGTAGGTATTATAAGCAGCCTTCCAATGAGCATCGTGCAGATGCTATCTACGGTTACCGGAGAAAATTTCCTAGACACGCTGATTTTTGTGGCCCTTTCCCTAGTTGTTATTGCCTCAGTAGTGTTGGTTAACGAAGGAACACGAAACATTCCAATTGAATACGGCCGAATGGGTACAAAGTCTCAGAAGATAACCAACTTCTTGCCGATAAAAATAAATCAGGCTGGTGTTATCCCCATTATTTTTGCAGTGTCTGTTGTTATGATTCCTTCGTTAATATCCGCTCCACTCCAGGCATCCGGAAACGGATCTCTTCAAAATATCGGAAGATTCTTAGCTCTAAATTTTACTGCAACCTCCGTGGCATATAATGTTTTGTATTTCTTATTGGTTTTTGGATTTACCTACTTTTACACCTCAATTCAGTTCAATCCTCAAAAAATTGCGGATGACGTTAAGAAAAGAGGAGGTTTCATACCAGGTATTAGACCAGGTTTAGCAACTACCCGGTACCTTAACCTTGTCATTACACGAATAACGTTGGCAGGCGGTCTGTTTTTAGGTCTTATCGCGATACTTCCGTTTTTAGTTCAAAAATTTGGCGGAGTAAGTAACTTTGCCGTTGGTGGTACCGGACTGCTTATTGTGGTTTCCGTCGTTCTTGAGACCATTAGACAGATTCAGTCTATGATGGTAACAAGGAATTACGAGAGCTTCTTAGACTAACCTTTTTGATCTTATTCCCTATTTTTGATAGAATACAAGCTCATCAACCCATTAAATGATTTATGGGAATTTAGCAGATTCAAGGAGACAATACGACAATGACTAATCAAGTGGCTCAGGCGGTATCAAAGAAAGAAGCAGCTCGGCGCGAGAAAGAGCAGAAGCTTGCTGAGGAAGCCCGAAAGAAGTTTAAGGCTGCCGTAGATAGCGTAGTAGAAGCCTTGAGCAAGCAACACCCAAGGACTTCTGATTGCGTGCGCGTTGGTGCCCAGGAGGTAGTTCGGCAGGTTATCCGGCGCAAGAACAACGGAAGCCACGAACTTCCCTTCGCGCTGACAGCTCTGGAGAATAGCCCTACCGCCTCTCTCGTAGCGCTTTACAATCAGGTGCTGCCGATCGCGCGGGATTATTTGAACTAGTCGGACTAATCGGTCATCAAAGAGGCCAGCAGGAAATTAAAAATCTGCTGGCCTCTTTCACGTCTGGACACCTTGTTACGCGTGACAAAACTTAGCCTTTCCGCTAATATACCCTTGCTATGTTCGATAAATTAAAAGATATAAATAAATTAAGAAAAGCCCAAGCCGAAATTAAAAAACAGCTTGAGACTATATTTGTTCAAAAAGAAAAAGGCGATAACTCAATTCTTATCCGCGGTGATAAACATATTGAGAAAATTATCATTGATGGTGTGGAACAAAAAGATTTGAAGGATCTTTTAAACGAAACTATGAAGGAAGTTGATAAAAAGGTTGAGAAACAGATGCGCGGTCAGTTAAGCGATTTAGGCTTAGGGGATTTTGGATTATGAAGATTCTCTTAATGGGTCCTCCTGCGTCCGGCAAAGGTACCGTAGGTGACCGTTTAAGTACTAAGTTGGGTATTCCTCTTATTTCTACCGGAGGCGTTCTACGTGACATGCCTCCCGAACATCCCAGATACGAAGAAGTGCACAACTTAATGAAGTTAGGCAAGCTGGCTCCTCAAGATTTTGCTGCCAGTTTATTACGTGAAAGAGTAGGAAGGCCGGATTGTGCTAATGGTTACATAATAGATGGTTGGGGCAGGGAGCTTGTTGATTTAAACTATTTTAACCCAGGATTTGATGCAGTCATATCTCTAAATTTATCATTAGAATCTGCAATTGCGAGAATTTCAAATCGCCGCGTTTGCGAAAAGTGTGGAGAGGTGTTTAACCTCCTTTATATACCTCCAAAAGTTGAAAGTGTTTGCGATAAATGCGGTGGCAAGTTGGTTTTGCGAAAGGATGATTCTGAGGAAGTGGTTAGAAAAAGATATCAGGAGCAATGGCTAGATTCACAGGAGG
>CAYMCX010000031.1:6560-8701 GCA_964389145.1 uncultured Candidatus Saccharibacteria bacterium | reverse complement strand
AGCCAGTTCGATTGAAGTCTGCATTGAGTGGTATCGCATAAATTCTGAAACCTGTGCCGCAAATTCAGCACCCTCAGAACTTCCGTATCTAATACCCATGGAGTACATAACATCAGCTAGCCCCATAAAACCCAGGCCTATTCGTCTGGCGTTTTCTGCAGCAACTCTTAGCTGGGGAACGGCAGGAACGTACTTGTTTGCAGTGACTACGTTGTCTAAAAATCTTGTAGACAGTTGAATAGTTTCTTTTAATTGCTTCCAATCCAAATTCCCTTCAAGATCTAAATGCTCTTTTAAGTTAATCGAACCTAAGCAGCAGTTCTCGTAGGGCCCCAACCATTGCTCACCGCAAGGATTTGTAGCCTTTAATTCGTATAAATGGGGCACAGGGTTATATTTATTGGCAGTGTCAACAAATAACACCCCGGGCTCACCGTTTTTATGGGCATACTCCACTATCATCTCAAATATTTCCCGAGCTCTGGGTGTTTCTACAACTTTTTTAGAGTGTGGATCTACTAATTCATAGGTAGTGTCGTTTTTTACAGCCACCATAAACTTGTCGGTGATTGCAACTGAAATGTTGAAGTTGGAAACCTTACCTTCGTCTGATTTACATTTTATAAAATCTCTAATGTTTGGGTGATCTACTCTAAGAACTGCCATGTTAGCGCCCCGCCTAGTCCCGCCCTGAGCGATCTCTCCAAATGCCGCGTCATATACTTGTAAAAATCCTATGGGACCCGTTGCCTTACCCATAGAACTCTGAACAACACCATCTCTAGGTCTTAAATCTGAAAATGAAAATCCATTTCCCCCGCCCACCTGCTGAATTAGGGCTGCATTTCTAAGAGTAGAAAAGATGCCATCGGGTGACTTTCCTAAATCATCCTCTATTGGTAGCACAAAGCAGGCTGCTAACTGCCCAAGAGGGGTTCCCGCACCTGTGAATGTTGGTGAGTTGGGAAAAAATTTCTTAGAGGTAATTAAATTATAAAATTCGATTTCTGTTGTTTCTACGTTTCGGTATGGTGCATCCGGAGCTGCGACGGTACTAGAGATGCGTTCAAACATTCCCTCTAGAGTCTCAGCAACAACACCGTTCTCGTCTTTTCGCAAGTATCTCTTTTCTAAAATCTTCTTTGCATTATCTGTAAGGTTAATTACAGTATTTCTTCTCAATGTGGTGTCTTGAGAAATATCTAAACCAACTGGAGAAGCTGGGGCGGTATTACTCTGGAACAGAGCATCACTCTGGGGCAAAGAGCTATTTGGAGACACAGAACTAGATGGATTTAACCAATTCATAGAGCAGGGTGCCTCGCGGGCTAACAACCTTTACTGCCTGAAAGAAAGATTGTGAACTCGTGAGAACATTCAATTTTGTACTTAGATTATGAAAGCATATAGATTAGAGGGAAGCAAACAACGGAGATTGTGTTGAGGAAATAAGTTACTCAGATTTCTTCTTATCTTCCACGGAGAAAAGCGGGAATATCGTACTGATTTCCATCCTCATCTTTAGTATCTTCCTGAGGCCACTTATGTCCGGGTAAATCTTTTGTCTCGGGTTTAGTATCTTCTTGGGAAATCGGCATTCTCATAGGATCTTCTTGTTCCGGTTTTTTCTTCTCAACCGTTGTAGGAATACCGTACTTGGATCTTAAATCTTCCGTATCAAAACCTGTAGCAATAACAGTAATCTTAATCTGATCGGTCATGCTCTCGTCTATTGTTGTACCGTAGATAATATTTGCGTCAGCATTAGCAGCTTCAGTAATAATCTTAGCGGCCTCATCAACCTCTTTCATTGTAAGATCTTTACCACCTATTACATTAAACAATATTCCTGTTGCACCTTGAACAGATAGTTCAAGAAGTGAAGAAGATATCGCAGCTTTAGCAGCAGAAACGGCACGACCTTCGCCGGTACCAATTCCAATACCCATAAGTGCGGATCCGGCGTCTTTCATAATTGCTCGTACATCTGCAAAGTCAACGTTAATAAGGCCAGGCATCACAATCAAGTCGGAGATTCCCTGCACACCCTGCAATAAAATACTATCGGAAACTCTAAAAGCTTCTAAAACAGACATAGTATCTTCTGCTATTTCTAATAATTTTTGGTTAGGAATAATAAT
>CAYMCX010000031.1:0-6550 GCA_964389145.1 uncultured Candidatus Saccharibacteria bacterium | reverse complement strand
TTTCGGCATTCTTCATTCTCTGAGATCCCTCAAAATTAAAAGGCTTGGTTACAACGCCAACTGTTAATGCCCCAAGGCTTCGTGCTAATCTGGCAACAACCGGAGATGCGCCAGTTCCTGTTCCTCCACCCATACCTGCTGTGACAAATACCATATCGGAACCATCAAGATTTGATTTTATAACATCTTCAGACTCTTCTGCTGCCTGTCGTCCGATTTCCGGATCAGAACCGGCACCAAGTCCATTGGTTAATTCCTGTCCAATGGGAACTTTAACAAAAGCTTTATTTACGGAGAGGGCTTGAGCGTCTGTGTTAATAGATACAAATTCTACCCCGTTGATCTGTTGGGACTCAACCATAGTATTTATTACGTTACAACCAGCCCCACCAACACCGACAACTTTAATCTTGGCGAATCTTTCGATTTCAGGTTTTACATGCATATTAAAATAATCTTAGGGCAGAAAAGATCTAATTTTTTCAAAGAGTTTCGAAATTCTTAGCGTGATCTTACCCTGATTTTTATCAAATGGCAAGACTCCCCCGGCTTTAACAAAATTTAATCCATATAAAATTGCGCCGACTGTTGCAGAAAAAGCAGGACCTTGTATTTCATCAATTAATCCGGTCACTCCTTTGGGCATTCCTACGCGCACCGGCATCTTTAAAACGTTTTTAGCAACTCTTTCAATTCCAGAAGTCATTGCACCACCGCCTGTTAAAACAACCCCTGCCGGAAGTTTTCCACTTAGATTTGCCTTCTTAATCTCCAAAGCTATCAAACTAAAAACCTCATTCAAACGTGCATCAATAATTTCGTATAAAAGTCTTCTGGGAACAGCTTCCATTTCCAAACCAAATTCTGAAACGTCAAAATCCTCCTGCCTGGGAACCTTATTTATCCCCGTCGAAGCAAAATCGGGTCTTTCATTACTTAGCTTGAGTTTAATTTTCTCAGCATCTTCCAAACGGGCGCGCAAACCAATAGCTAAATCATTTGTAATATGCTTTGCACCTATAGGAAGTACTGATGAATATATGGGCGAACCCTCTAAAAAGTTAATTATGGCGGTTGTTCCACCGCCCATGTCTACAAGTATGACTCCAAGTTCCTTTTCGGTATCTGTAAGAACAGACTCTGCCGAAGCTAGGCCTGTATAAATTAGTTCCTCAACGTTTACGCCTACCTGCTGAACACATTTTGCTAAATTACGCATCGCTGTTGCCGATCCGTGAATAATATTAGTTTCAACTTCAAGCCTAATTCCTGTCATTCCCACCGGATCTTTTATCCCGTCCTGCCCGTCTACAATAAAATCTCTTGGAATAACATGCACTATCTCTCTGGAAGAAGGAATGGAAACCGCCTGGGCTGCCTCAGTAACCCTCATTACATCCTCGGCACTTATTTCTGCATTCTGATGGGGATTTACCGCTACTACTCCGTGTGAATTCTGGGTTTCTATATGACTACCATTAAGAGTTACAAAGGCTGAGGAAACTGAGACACCGGCCATTCGTTCTGCGCGTTCCAAACTTGAAGAAATTGCCTCAACAGCGGCATCAATATCCACAACATTTCCCTTATTTATGCCTTTAGAGGGAACATTTCCTGATACCCCGATAACAGAAACTTTGTTATCCGAGACAGCAGCTATAGTAGTAGAAACTTTTGTAGTTCCTACATCGATTCCTGTAATGATTCTTTCTCTGGGCATAAAAATACAATATGACCTTTGCTAAATTTCGGCAAACGACAATTGTTAGTCATATGATACTATGACTTTGTCGTATCGTAAATCAACTTTTTTCGCTTTTTTGCCTTCTAGCTGGAGCTGCTTCAATAACGAGCCTAATATGCTTATCGAATCAGACCTGCTTTTGTCGTTACTCACCAACGCTTCAATGCCTTCGTTAACATATAGCTGTGCGTACTTAGGGTAAAAGCTCATGCTACTCACTTTCATCTTATGCTCGGATAGCGCGTTTACAAGCTCAAGATACACGGGAACCATCCTACTATCTACAAAGTAACCTATTTTAATCTCACCTTCATATCTTATTCGTGGTAAGTTTGTTCTGTCAGGTTCTACAATTCCCAAAACATACCCCACCTCGTCCACCATATAGTAACTATCCGAATCACTATTGTGGATCACAGCCAATGGCACTCGTTCAAATATCTCCACACCAATAGTAGTCGGATAGACCTTGTAAACTTTTATATCTCTTGCACCCAAAAAAGTGTTTTCTAAGTTTTCCTCCAAGCTACGAACATCAAAGCTAAACATGCTTTTGGAGTAAACAGTGCCCTTCACTACTTCGGTAAGATCGTTGGAATTCACAAAATTTTTAGCACCTGCGACTCGAACGGAGTTTATCTTAAAAAAGTTGGATTGGAATAAAAAGTACAAAATCAAAGAAATTAGACCTACGATTAACAGTATTAATAAGAAAATCTTGGCAGCTGGTAAAATTTTTCTTAAAACATATCTAAAATGCATTGGGCGTTTAACTTTGGGGTGACGAAGCGTAGTTTTTCGAGAAGGTGGCCTGTTACTTTTTAACACTTAGTAATTCCTCAACAATTCTTTTTGCTGCATCTCTTTTTACAACACCGCGATAAGGATTATCTCCCAGCTTATAAGTATTCAAATTCTTAATAGTGTCTTGCACCACGTTAAATAAAGTTGCGCTAGTTAGGTCTTTTTCTTCTAAAATTACTCCCAACCCTGCTTCCTTTAATACCAAAGCATTTCTATACTGTTCGTTATGGGAAACCCACGGAATAGGAATTAAAATGCTTGGCTTTTCAAGCGCAAGAAGTTCCATACAAGTGTGAGCTCCTGCTCTTGAAATCACCAAAGAAGCTTTATCAAACGCCTCTCCAATTTCACCCGCTAAAACAAACTTACGCGGAAAAAACTTTCCTTCAACATTCCCTTCAATTTTCTTATATTCTTTGACCAGCAAATCGTAATCGTTATATTCGGAATGGTCGCCACACTGATGAATTACATTTGCGACTCCCAACAATTCTGATAACGATTCCAGTACAGCTTTATTAATTTTCAAAGAACCTGTTTTGCCAGCTGTAATATAAATTGTTGGAAGATTTGGATTTATATGGAATGAATTTGAACTTGAATGAAAAATTTCATCTCTTAAGGGAATTCCTGTCAAAACTGTTTTACTTTTTGGAAAGTATTTTAAAG
The DNA here is from genome assembly GCA_964389145.1 of uncultured Candidatus Saccharibacteria bacterium. Taxonomy (GTDB): domain Bacteria; phylum Patescibacteriota; class WWE3; order UBA101185; family UBA10185; genus CAYMCX01. Next base: position 3,333 of record CAYMCX010000031.1, on the reverse strand, counting down.
AGTCGGGCCAGGAAATTAATATTTTATCTGCAAACTTAGAAATTACTTTATTTGCATAACCAACCACAACGGTTTGTTCGTGAGTAACAGAGGAAATACGCAGTAACCATCCGGCTAAAACTACAGGAACAGCCAAGTAACCACCAAATGAAAGTATTACATCAGGTTTTACTTTGTGTAAAATTCCAAAAGCTTGAAAAAACCCTAGGGGAACTTTAAGTAGCCGACCAATGTTAAAAGTCTTATAAACTTTCCCGGCCTTAAGATCATAAAAAGGGAAACCTAAAGAAGTAATCTCCCGATACTCTAGTGTGGTGTTCTTATCCCCCAAAAGGGAATATTTATGTCCGATCCAAACAATTACAGCATCCGGATGGGTATTTTTAAGCTCCTCAATAACAGGAAGAGCGCTACTGTGGTGACCACCTGTAATTACAATTTTCATTTGAGGTTATTATACGAGGTAAATAGGCTGTTCGCATCTTGCAGTTATAACAACATCAAGCGTGGCCGGAACGCCCGACCGAGCCCAAAACGCCCAATCCCATCATAGTAAAAAGCATGGAAGAACCACCGTACGAGATTAAAGGAATGGGAACACCCGTCAAAGGAATGATTTTAGTCATGGCGGCCACATTCACGAAAAACTGCAATCCAATCCACGCAGTAATACCTACGGCTAGCAGTCGCCCTAAAATATCTGGAGCCTTTTTAGCTATTTGAATTCCCTTATATAAAAACGCGCAAAAAAGCAAAACTACAAACGTGGTTCCAATAAATCCCATCTCCTCGCCGATAATCGCAAATATAGAGTCAGAAGAAACCTCCGGTAAATACTGAAACTTCTGGCGGGACTGTCCAAACCCCACTCCCATAAAACCTCCTGATCCCAGTGCAATTAGAATTTGCTTAATATGATATCCAAGGGATAAATCTTTGTCGGCGTTTGAACCCATCAAAGTTAAAAGTCTTTCTCTTCTGTAGGGGGAGGTCAGCATAAAGATCGCTCCCATAATGCCAATAATCGGTACAGAAATAAGTTGTGGAAGCAGCGGTGCGTTTGAGGCAAAATAAATAATGGAAGCTATCAAGAAAATCAAAACCGCAGTAGACATGTTAGGCTGCAAAATTACCAAAAGTGCTATTAACCCCGCAGTTCCCATGTAAACCATAAATGAAGTTCCCTCTTTTAAGGTTTTACTAATTTGAACACTTAGATAAAGTATCAATGAAAACTTTGCAAACTCACTAGGCTGAAAACCAAGGACTCCTATTATGGGAAAACGGGGAAGAGGCGGTGGGTTTAGATAAAACCATCGATGGGCGCCGTTAATACACGGAGCAAATATAATTGAATTATTGCAGGAAAGAACACCAATCTTACTTAATAATCCAAGAAATGCCAAAATCGCTAAGAATACTAAAGTGATCGTCATAAAAGGATAGGCTAATTTCTCAATATTTTTATAATCCAAACGGTAAAAAAACAGAAATCCCACAAGCCCAGCTAAAATCCAACCGATTTGCAGGAATACAAAGCGATACGCACCACCAAACAAGTCCTGAGAATAAATAACAGTGGCGTTATGAATCATCACAACACCAAATATCAACATGAAACCTATAAGACCGAGGAAGGTTTTATCGTGATTTAAAGGTTTAGAGATTGTAAAGTGTGTGCGTCTTTTTATTTTCTTGACCATAGGCAGGTTTCATAACTTACAAGAGTGCTACAAAAACACCGGCAAATGCAAAGAAGACTCCAAAAAGCCAAAATCTCATTGTCACTTTGGATTCAGGCCAGCCAAGTAATTCAAAATGGTGATGTAACGGTGCCATTCTAAATATTCTTTTACCGGTGAGCCTCACCGAAAGCTGCTGAAGGGGGCTGGACATTCCATCCATCAAGAAAACAGCAATGATTATCAATAATGCTATTTCTCTGTGCATCACAACACCAAGTACAGCAAGTGTCGCCCCAAGCACATGAGAGCCAACATTACCCATAAAAATTCTCGCAGGGAAAATATTAAAGTACAAAAATGGAATTATTGCCCCTACAAAAGTTGCGCAAAAAGCAGCCAAGGAGTTGTATTCCAGCACAACGGCGACCACCCATAGTGCTATAAGAGCGATTAAGGTTAACCCACCAGCGAGTCCGTCAACTCCGTCTGAAAACGCTACAAAATTTAATATTGCTATAAATAAGAAGAATATAAGAATTGGATAGAAAATACCAAAATGCACGTCCCCTATTAAAGGAAACCAAATGTAATCCCATCCCAGTCTAATGTAACTCCAATACGCGACAAATCCGCCAATCGCAGCCTGGATCAAAAATTTTTGGTAGGTTTCCAGTCCGGAAGAATCTGTCTTACTTCCCACAATCCGCCAAAATTCTTTAAACCACCCCAATAAGTCTATTTTTGGCAAAAATTTGGTAAAAAATCGAAAATGATATTGCAAAAAATTTGGTAAAACGGACTTTTTATAAACTTTAGTAAAATCTTCAATTATTCCAAACAACCCGGATAGAGATGCTACAAAAACAGGAAAAAGGGTTTGAGTACGGGAACGGTTAAATAACATGGTCACCAGAGCAACGGTAAATATAAAAACCAAACCGCCCATTGTAGGAGTGCCGCGTTTAGTAAGGTGCGACTCGGGCCCGTCTAATCTAATTTCCTCGCCCATTTGAAAACGGTAAACAAACCGAATCCAAATAGGATACAAAACCATTGTGAGAAAACCTGTAATAAATAAATATAAGAGCTGCGTTTCCATAATTACTGCTCAACCTTATAAATTTTTGCACCTAAAGATGCCAACTTTTCAGAAAAACTATCAAAAATCCGGTCAATATTTTCAAAACCTGTGATCTCACTTTTTCCTTCGGCTGTAAGCGCGGCAAGCACGAGAACAGGTGCTGAGTTCACCTCTGCTAAATCTAAGTTTACACCTTTTAATTTTGTTGGACCATTTACACGAGCAACTGTAAAAGGCTCTCCCAACTTGTCAGCGTCATACGAATCATCACTTATTTTTAACGGAAAACCGGCCTGAGCCGGGGTCATCAAATCTATCTTAGCGTTCATTCTGTTAAGGTCTCTAATATAACCCAACCTGTTATGAAAAACCGTATCGTAAATAGTACTTTCTCCACTTGCTTTAGTTAGTAGCAGTGTTACATATGGGTGCCAGTCACTAAGAAATCCCGGTGCAGGAGACGTTGTAACACTAGTAGGCTTAAACTCATCACCATGAGACCATACCCGTAGTTCATTGCCCGCAAACTCGTAACGCCCACCTACTTTAGTTAGGGTATTTATAAAA
>CAYMCX010000030.1:5367-9022 GCA_964389145.1 uncultured Candidatus Saccharibacteria bacterium | reverse complement strand
TTATAGAAAAGACAGGATGTTTCTTTGCAGATGTCTATGGATATTTAGGAAAGTTTTTATTTGATAAAGCTTCAATGAGGAAACGGGTTTGGCAGTTAAGTCCAGGAGAAAGAGCACGGTTTGCGTTTGCAATATTCGCTTACAAAAACTACGACTTGTTGGTATTAGACGAACCGGATAATCACTTGGACATAGACACGAAAGAAGTTATCGAAAAAAGTTTAAGTGAGTTTAAAGGCACACTTCTTCTAGTATCGCACGATAGGTATTTTGTTGAGACAGTTGGTGTTGATAAAATACTAAATCTTAAGGAAGGCGTGTTGAGTCATTTTGAGGGTTTTGAGTAATTAGAGTTTTATATAAGTACATCGCCGAAATACTGTGTTGGATCATATCTACTCTGGTTGTTTCACATGCTGCTGTGTAGCAAATTGCACCGGATAGTTCTTGACTTTGGCTTTTAAAAGCACTGTAGGGGGCGTTAATTTCGTATCCCAAATTATATCTTAAGACGCGCGTTGTGTGATTCTTCAATTCTTCGTATAACGCAGGGTCTTTTTGTTTTGCAGCGGCAACAATATGGATCACACCTTCCTGATAGACAAAAGCTTTTGGATTCGGCTGCACGCCTTCTTGTCTTAGTATATACGCGTCGTAGTACTCGCCCGTGAACACCATGTACTTATCCGTATAATCTTTCATAAAATCCCAGTATTTCTCATCCCCTTTTATTTCGAGTAAGTGATAAAACCCCGCTACCCCCCAACAGAAAAACGAAGTATTAAATTCTTGTTTGCCGTATGTCTGAATAAACTTATCGGCCGCTAATTCGGCTGATTTTAAATAAACCTCATTGCCTGTTACTCGGTAGGCTCTGATTAAAGCGTTTAAACTTTCTCCGTTATTGTAGTCTGAATAAACGGGAGTCCCGTCAACTGTCTGATAGATATAGTTTCCGGATTCGTCCTGCGTATCCACTAGGTAGTCGCTTAGATTTGTGAGATATTCTAAATGTTTTTCTGAAACATCGTCGTTTGCTTCAATATATTCAACAAGCGCCAGTACGAGTAGAGCGTTTGTGTTACTAAGGATGTTGTTCTGGTAATTAATTGCGCTTCCAACAGTTACCTCTTGAGTCAGGCTTTTAAAGTATGAAATACCTTTTTCGATTGAGTTTATTGCCTCTTTGTTCCCACTTGCGCGTTGATATTGTGTTAAAGCATATAAAGCCCCTGCCTGTCTGACAATATTATTATCATCGGTCAACTTACCGGTACCAAATTCCATTTCATAGACAAAATCCCCTTCCTGTTTTTGGTGTTTAATAAGCCACTCGCCTTGTCTTTCTAGTGCTTTTGGCAAGCGCGCGTTAAGCAGTTCTGCATCAGGTTTAGGTTTAGAAAAAGCAGGTAATTGGGAAATAAAAAACATGATGGAAATTAGAAATAAAAAGATCCCAATAAATACTAAAGTTCCTATAAGTAAAAGTTTTCTGTGGCTCTTAAAGGTGTGCACTTTTTAATTTTACAGTTATTTTAGGTATGCTCAACCCTTCTTCTTGTCTAGTCTATCAATCTTTAAGCCTTTAACGAAAATGTAAACGATTGCACCTATAATCAAGAAGTCTAACAAAGTACCAACAAAATCTCCCCACAGTATTTTTGCAGTACCAAGCATAAAATATGATGTTTTTAAATCTCCGGTATTACCTAAGATAATACCTAGTAAGGGATTAACAATATCTGTAATTAATGCGGTGACTACTTTTGAAACGGATCCGCCAAGCAAAAAGCCAACTGCTAAACCTATCACACCCTGTTCTCTTACAAATGTTAGAAAACCTTTCATATGTTGCCTTTCAAAATAAATACTTTTGGCGGAGAAGGTGGGATTCGAACCCACGATACCTTTCGGTATGGCGGTTTAGTAAACCGCTGCACTCGACCACTATGCGACTTCTCCACAAACACCAACCAGCGTGTGCGAATCTATTTTATCAGATGGGCAGGTTACAATTGTAACATTAGGTTTCCAATGCGTATTTATACCAGGTAGTACCTGTGTGATAATGTACGCATGGCTCCCAATATAGACTCCGCAAAGATATCGGATAAACTGCACGAAATAATAGTAGATGATTTGAATTTTGAGGATTCCGAAGTAACTAGGTACTTGAATAACCAGGCTCTAAACCTGGTTCTAACTACTTTAACTCTAGAACGTAGGATAGAGTTCTACCAACTATTAGGAACTAATGATTTAGATTCTGCTAAAGCATTAATCTTTAAGGACATTCCAGATTTTCATAAAAGATTGTTGATTTTAGTAAAGGAAAAATTTCAAGAAATCTTATGACAGAAGCCAATCCTACAGAGGAAATATTAAATCCCCAAGCGACATTAATGTTAGAACACATCCATGCAAAATTGCCCGGCGAAGGGGATAAAAAAGGCATTATTAGTGAGAAAGGTAGACTAAACAAAGAGGGACGAGCGTTAGCGGATGATGTTTATAGCGAATTTTTAAAGCGGTCAGGCGGAAATTACCGCGAGGTGTTAAATATATGCAAAGATGCAGCGTCTTTTCTTCATGAGGATGATGCGGATTCCAGAGATGCAGAAATGTTAAAGGTTTTAAGAAGTGTTAGAGGGAAAGTTGTCTATCACGCGCACAAGATATGGGTAGAAAAAGAAATGTTAATCGATGAGTTTGCGGATGAGTCCGCTTCAAATATTATGAGTTATGCAAAAACACTTAAGAGAGATAGAAAGATTGATGTATATGAAGAAGCAGAAAATATAGAGAAGGAAAAACACTTTGTAGATGAAAAGCTTAGGATTGAAAACGAGGTTTTAGAGCAACAAAATCTTGAGATAGTGACACAAGATATTGAGAGAATATCTCAGGCAGCTCCCCCAAGTGAAAGAAAATCCATTTTAGAAGGATTGAAGGGAAAACTGAAAGCATTTTCCGGAAAAATAACAGAACCAAGTACAAGAAGAAAAATTGTTGCAGTAGCACTATCGGCAGTTGCAATAGCGGGTGTCGTACTGGGATATTTCTCCCATTTGAATGAGGGTAGGAAGATGGACGCTAACACTTTGGCTAAATCAGAAAATCAACCAAAAGTGTTGGAGGTAGTTGCTTCCCGCCAGCCATTGGAAGCCGATACTGTATTAGTGGTAACACCAAACTTATACGGTATAACCGAGGAATATCTTATGGGATCTGATGAAATACCTGAAGTTATTTTAGTGGAATCAGTTAAGGAGCAAGAAAGGCATGCTCCCGTGTATGTAGCTCAAACTTTTAACGGTCAATGTGGGCCGGCCACTATAGCAATACTTGAAAGTACATCGGGTCCAGCAGATTCTGACATCCATACGAAAGTGCAGGATATAACAAATAAGTTTATCGAAAGAGGGTATATAAACCCGGACAGGGGAGATCGCGTGGCTACACAGGACCAGTTAGTTAGTTTTTTGAATGACAATGGTTTTAATGCCGACTTCTCGTTTGAATTTTTGTCTATAAGTAAAATTGAAGAACATTTCAGTAATCCGGAAAACAAACCAGTAATAATAAACGTTAGTTATAGCTATCTCCAGGAAAAACCCGATCATTGGGCAGTTCTTTTAGGAATAGTTGAGGTAGA
>CAYMCX010000030.1:0-5357 GCA_964389145.1 uncultured Candidatus Saccharibacteria bacterium | reverse complement strand
GGCTGACTTGTCGTAACTTTTGGCAATGGCGATAACGCCGGTTTTTCTTTTGAATTTTCATCTACAGACAGAATTGAAGAATATTTTAGTAATCCAGAAAACAAACCGGTAATCGTAAATGTCAACTACAGCTATATACAGGGGGATCGTGACCATTGGGCAGTACTCTTAGGAGTGGTCGAAGTAGATGGGGTTAAGTATATCCACATGATGGATCCGCTGACATCCTCTCAGGGTTTTGGTGCAGAAAGAGAATTGGATGTCAGAATGATCGGAATGGACGATGGCTCGTTTCTATTAGACGCAAGGGCGTGGTCAAATGCTACGAACGGGTTGGGAGTTTTTGTGAAGTCTTGAAGTAAGAAACCCCCTCGAGCGGTTAATGTGTGGTTTTAACATTGACTACAGAGGGGGTTCTTGGGAGCTAATTGTATTTCGCGTATCCACAGTCACGGCAAACAAAGTGGAAGTGTTCCCCCGGAGTCTTGCACACGAAACCGTGGGTTCCATCTATTCCCGTAACAAGAGACCCAACACGTTTTGTTCTTGGGTCTACAGGGGCGCCTTCGCAGTATTTTACTGTCAATCTCTTCGAGCCACACTTTGGGCACTTTTTTGGTGCTTTCATTAATACCTCCTGGAAGATTGTTAGCTTTTATTTGAAGAACACTGCGCTTGATATGCCCTATAGTATACTACGCGTTAAGTTTTCGTCAAACCTCTGTTAGATGCTGCGCCCACACCTGCGGTTTTTTAATAGATTCTGTAACGCGATCGGTCTATACACTATAGGTTTCGTAAATACCCTTTTTATGTTAAAATGGGGCATTATTCGACTAGATTGGAGGCTGAGCATGGCAAAAAAAAATGGTGAAAGAAGTTAGAGACGTGCGGCAGTTGTGGGATGAGGAGGGTTTATATACTCCCACAGACATCGCACGTATCTTGGGACTTTCTTACGAGAGGGCATACGCTATTGCACGTTTTGGTGGGGAGCTTTCCATCGAAGAATGTGCGGAGCGTTCCTCAAAAGTAACCCAAGGAATGAGCACGGCCGAGATCATTGCAATTATGAAAAATGAAAATTCGGCTGACTAATAACAAAATCCTAGGCACACTGTGAAAACAGGTGAAACCCTAGGATTTGTTCTTTTCCGTGGATAAAAACAACAGTTTAAGTGCTATCGGTTGATACATGGCGGAGGGAGTGGGATTCGAACCCACGTGCCACTTTCGTGACGCTTAGTTTTCGAGACTAGCCCGGTATGACCGCTTCGGTATCCCTCCAAGACCCTTATTCCACCCACATTTTACCAAAGATATATAATACTGCCATGTCCCAGTTCAAAGACAAGATAATACAAATTACAAAGTTGATCCCTAAAGGAACTGTGGTTAGTTATGGCCAAGTGGCTTTAATGGCAGGTATTCCCCGTGCAGCAAGGCAGGTTGGTTGGGTTTTGCATGAATATGGCGACAAACTCCCCTGGTGGCGTGTAATAAATAACGCAGGTAGGATAAGTACCAAATGCACCGAACACACCGCCGTTACCCAAAAAGAGTTGTTGGAAAAAGAAGGCATTGTAGTTAAAAAGCAGATCTACATTGATATTGAAAAATATCGTTTTAGGCCAAGCCCTGCATTATTGCTTAAGCTAGAGCTGGAAAATGAGTATATAGATCAAGTATTGAACAAGTATCTGTAATTTTGGTGGACCTGAGGGGAGTCGAACCCCTTACCCCTACAATGCGAATGTAGTGCTCTACCAGGTGAGCTACAGGCCCATGAAGTGGGTGTAACGAGCCTATTTTACCAGAAATTCTCCAATTTCCTTACCCAATTAGCCCATAATATCTGTATAATTTATCTTATATGGAGATGCCCAAAATGAAACTGCCTAAAATGCAGGTTGAACAAACTTTTCTTATCCTGGGCACTTTGTTTGGTCTCCTATTTATTTTTGTAACCCCTCCATTTCAAACCCCGGACGAATATAGCCATTTTTTTAGGGCATACCAGATTTCTATGGGGAAAATGACCTCTGTCAAAGTTCTTAAGGAAGTTTCTACAACAGATGAGAAGTTTTTTCCCGGACACGAGATGGAGAGTTCCGAATATACTGCCGGTGACTATCTGCCTAGATCGGTAGTTGAAACTGTTTCAGGTGTTTCTCAGAATATTCCTGGAAATGAGCATGAGAAACAAGATACGAGTAAGATTCTCTCTTTTCTGTTTTTGAAAACTAACCCTTCGGATAAAGTGTTTGTAAGTTTCCCAAGCACGTCCATCTATTCGCCTATACCCTATTTCCCTCAATCACTGGGAATTTTCATTTCCAGGATTTTTGAAGGTTCGCCTCTTGTGAGTATGTATGTGGGACGGTTGTTTAGTTTACTTTCATATTTGACTTTAATTTATTTCGCAATTAAAAAGGCACCATCTTATAAGAACATATTTTTACTGGTTGGCTTGATGCCCATGGCGTTATTTCAAGGAATATCGTTAGCGCCTGATTCTTTGCTTATTTCAGGGTCCTTCTTGTTTATCTCATTAACGCTCCTTTTGAAAAAAGACCCTGGGGCATGGAATCGTGAGATATTTTACACACTTTTGTTCTTGGCTATCTCACTGGGCTCTGCTAAATCGGCGTATTGTTTAATCCCCCTAATTTTTGCTGTTTATGTTTTTGTAAAGTCATACCAGGAAGGTGAGAGTAGATTTAGACGAATTGCTGCATATTTTTCGATTTTAGCTTTGAGTCTTGCTTCAGCCTTAGTTTGGGTTAAATTTTCCGAGCGCGTTTACATTCCGGTTAAGGTAGGGGTCGACCCTTTTACCCAAGCTTGTTACATTTTAAGTAATCCTGTTGATTATTCCCGTATCGTCGTAAATACCATAATTGGGTATAGGGTATATTTAATCGAACAATTTGTTGGCAGACTTGGCTGGCTAGATGTAGCACTTCCTAAGGTTCTTATATACGCGTACTCCATATTAATTTTTGTCTTTGGAATATTTAATTTTTCTGATGAACCACGTGTGCGTTTAAACATTGCGGATAGAGCGGTTTTCATTTTTACGTCAATTATTGTTGGAATTATTGCTATTTCAATGGTGTATATGTCGTGGGTACCTGTGGGAAAAGGAGTTATCGATGGATTAGTGGGAAGATATTTCATACCGATTGTTCCCGTCTTTTTGATTGGTTTTAGCAGTATTAAGAGTATTTCCAGGATTAAGAGCAATTATGTTAATTACTTTTTGTTTGGTGCCTGTACAATTTCTCTTGTTATTTCTGTAGGTAGTCTTTTGTTTAGGTATTACTAGGTTTTTGGTGGAATCTTCCTGAAGTATTCTGTAAGAACTAGGACAGCACCAAAACCAACTGGAATACACCCGCTTGGGCATAAAGCTAGCTCTAGATACCTACGTCTTTATCTCAAACCAAGTTAGTAGTCCCACCAGTCATACGAGTTGTAAGAGTCGTAGTAATCATAGGTGTCGTAGTCGTAACTATCATATGAATCGTAGTAGTCATAGTCATCGTAGTCATACGAATCGTATGTACTGTCCCAGTAGTAGTCTTGTGAGTAGTCTGAAACATAGTCGTTGTCGTAGGGCTCTGGGTCATACCCATAGTTTCTGTAGTACGTGGTGTCGTTATAAGAGTCAGCCCAATCTCCGTCAAAAGAATAATTATTCCATTTATACATATCCGGATCTGTTCGGTAGTATCCATTTACGTATGTTCCGTTGCTACGGAAATACCCGTTGACCCAACCAGCGTTGGTGACGCTCGGCGTTAAGAGTAGAGCAGATATGAAAATAAAAATGTAAGTTATTATTTTAAGCATTGTATACCACCTCCTCATGCGTATTATAGCATTTCGGTTTGTTTGGATCACCGTGCCTGGGTTTAAATCAACCAGTTCTGATAAACAATACGCCACAAAAATTGATAAACTTGCAGATATTTTTGAAGGTGAGGATCTAGTACAATTTTCGTGTTTTTTCTTTTAGCTGCGCCCTTAGTCGCTTTAATTTATGTGCGAACTTTGATATAATTATGGTGATGGAGACTACAGATACAAGACTAAAGTCAAAAATACTAACAGATAGGTTTAGCTCAATCTTTGGGGAGTGCTCGCACACTAGTGGTGGTGAAACTTTTTTCGTTTCTGATACATTGACAAACGGGTGTTCAAGCACTAAACTTCGTAGAAGTTTAGTGCTTAACTACCAACTTCTCCCCGGTTACTTTTTTACTGTTTAACTGCTTGTCAAAACATCTAATTTACTATAATTTTCTCGGACATTCTCATCTACAAAATTAAACATGGTTAAAATAATATTTGTACAAGGAGATATAGGTACAGGAGTTTCGAAAACTTACAATCGTGAGGTTTTTTTGAGAACGAACAAAGATTAAGAGATGAGGGGAAGGCTCGTTTCACTCGCATGTGGCGAACCCGCTCGCAACGCTCGTAAGTCTCGAAAACTTCGTTTTCTCGTCTCCTTCCTCGTATACACTCAAAAATAAACTCGCTGCTCGTTGGGCGATCTACCAATCCCCATTAAAAACACATAAACACCCATTTCAGGGTGTTTCTGTCTTTTTGGTGGAGATGAGGGGAATCGAACCCCTGTGTTGAAAGCTCAAATACAAAAGTATTCCCAAGCTCAGTCAAACTTAATTTTGAAAGGACGGGTGTCTGACAAACCTTGGACCCTTTCGAAGACTTCCATTCTTTAGACTTTACGTCCTAGGCGGTTCCAACTAGTCAGATGTGAACGACCTCACCTTGGTTTTATAACACTTCAATAAATCCCCCAAGTGGAATCTATGAAATGAGACCCTCAAGGGGCCGATTAGCTTAAGCGAAGGCGTATGCCGGCTCAGCTACTAATGCGTTTTCAGCATTTATTGTTTTTCTAAGTTTTTTACAGAGATCTTAGTACTCGGCTTGCTTTCATAAGTGAAAACTTTCAGTCAAAGCCGTTGCATCCCCATGATATAAACGGTATTACCTATTTGACTCTTTTAAGGCTATTTCCAGATCCTTCTTGATCTGTCTTTCTTTTTCAACGTTCTTTTTATCAAACTTTCGGCGCCCTTTGGCTATTCCGAACTCCAATTTTATCATATTATGGGTTATTATCAACGCTAGGGGTATTGCTGTCTTGCCTTTCTGGGCAAGCTCTTTTGTGAGTTTTTCTATCTCGGTCTTATTCAAAAGCAGATCTCTTGTCCTATTTTGGTCTAATTCGTTCACTTTTTGGCTCTGCTTTGAGTATTGTCCGATGTGCATGTTTATAACAACAGGTTTATCGCCCACTATTTGAACGTAGGATCCTT
>CAYMCX010000029.1:0-9159 GCA_964389145.1 uncultured Candidatus Saccharibacteria bacterium | reverse complement strand
CTTACTCTCTTATAAGTACCGCGTCTGTGATCGTATTTTATTTATTAATTTTAAAACTAACCAAAAGTAAAACTTCGGCATTCATTGCAGCCCTGCTTCTTGCTGTGAACGGTTTTGTGGTGGCGTTTGGGAGAATTGTTCAATATCAGAACTTAAACCTAATATTTTCTTTTTTGTCTTTGTACTTTTATGCTTCGCTATTAGATCCAAAGGAAAAATATTTAAGAAATAGTATTTTTGGAACATTGATGTTTGCGCTATCCCTCATGTCTCATTGGGACGCCGTTTTTATCGTCCCGCCTGCCTTATTTATAATATTCAAATTTTTGTTAAACAAGGAGGTAGCCTCCAAAGATAAATTGAAAGTGGTTTTATGTAACCTGTCTGTTGGCGGGATTGTAATGCTTCCCTTTTTAGTACCCTATATCATGGAGCAGATTAGCAATACCGATAATCAAAGATATTTAAACAGACGCGTCGGTTTCGGCAAAGAACGAGAATTAAGCTTTAGAACTCTGTATGAACTGTACAACCCCTTTATTTCTTATTGGTTTTACATTGTGTCAGGTGTTTTGGGTGCTTTGTTTGTTAAAAGGCATCTGCTGTTTATTTGGTGGTTCTTAGTAGATTTTGGCATCTTTTATCTTTTTGTATATAAACCTGGCACCCATATTTATAATTATGTAATTCCGTTGATAGCACTGGCGGCCGTAGGTATTGAAAGGGTCATTCACTATTTTCCAAAGTGGTTTAAGGTTATTCCTGTTATATTACTGGCGGCGTTTGTGGCCTTCTTTTACTACCAAAGCTATGTAATTTATGTGGATTCTAAAATTGAGTATCCATGGAGGCAGGAAACTATTTGGAAATGGACGACTACTGATTACGAAGACTACCCTGTCCTTCCTCTGTTTGGATTTCCTTTGAGGAGAAATTGGGATGAGATAAATAATTTTGTTAATAATCAAAACGCCGAAAGAGGTGAGGATTTTGGATACTTTACAAATGAGGACGCTTCTACAAGCGAATATTACATGGATGCCGAGTACAGAAGTGAGGATGGGTTTTACTATGTTGCTGTAAAAAGACCGTTAAGCTACGTAACAGATTGGAAGGCTAAGCAGATAAAGGGGAAAAAGACAGTATATACTATAAAAGTAAACGATGAGACTGTCGTGAGGATTTATAGAGTAGAAGACCAATCCGCCGCAGACAATTAATTTCCCACTCTCTTATATATTAAGATATTTGATAAAGGTATTAGATTTGGTTTTGTTAATTCAAACTTTTTGAGAAGGGTGAAATTTTTTGGATCGTTAATAGTAGTTTCAAAGTTATTCCATTTTTCGTAGTAGAACGGGTATGCATTTTTAACAGGCTCTTTTTTATAGTTTTCCATTGATCTGGAGGAAAGAACAATATAGTCGTATCCCAAAGGTTTTTCCGGCATAAAAAACTGAGCGTTTTCTGGAGCATAGACCTCATACTTAATCACGCGCGTCCCCGGAAGTTTATTCATTGGGTCCAAACCCTCTTCGGAGTAAACAAGCTTGTTAGCTGTTGCAGGAATGTTTTCCCTCATCCATAAATACGCTTCGCTACGCGGGGTGTTGCGGTTAAATTGTGCAAGTAATATGGAGGGAAAGTAAAGATAATATACGAAGAATGCTGCAGATATCGTATACAAAGCTATTTTTAAAGGTGCTTCTTTGGTTTTTTCAAACAGACTCATAAAGCCATAGCTTCCGTAAATAAAAACAATGGGTAGAATCGGAAGTAGCCAGCGGTCTACTCGTCTTGATTGTATTGAGTAAAATCCCAGGTATAAGATCACGTTTGAAATTAAAAATACGTGGAACACCTTATCTTTGCTTTGTTTCCACGATGTAATAATTCCGTGAAGACAGAATAACAACAACGGTGCTGTGGCCATAAAAGCCAGCGCGTAGATATACTTAAACGGGCTGTAATCTACCGAATCAAACACCATACCACCCTCCTTAAACATCATCATGTAGATTCTATAAGCAAAATCGTTGGCAAATATAAGTGAAAAAGGATTTGTAATTATAAATGCAGCTAAAGCTACAAATAGCAGAGCAAACATTCCCCTAAAGTCCTTTTTCATCAGGAAAATGTAGAGGTAAAGAGGGAGTGTTAGTCCTGCGGTAATCTTTGTACCTATGGCTAGACCAATTAACAGGCCCGTTAGCCAGGTGAATAAGGAGGTTTTTTTTGTTGTGTGATACAGATACGTTGTTAGAAACGATAAGGAGAGTAGAAGCGTTAATAGAATATCGGCATTTATATAATGTGCGTGGGCTATCAATTTCCAGTTTAAGGCTGCTACTAAAAATGTTAGAAGGGTTCCGGCTTTACTTTTGAAGATTTTATAGAACAGGAACGCACTTGTTGGTACGATTAAAAATGATAAAACAGAGTTAAATGACCTCATAAAGATGTAGAGAGTGGTTTTATCAAAAGGTATGTTAAGTAGATTTGAAGTTTTGCTAAAAAACATTACTGCAAAGGTAAAAAGATAGGCTGGAAGGGTTCCGTAAACGTAAGAAATAGGTATCAGTTTGTAATAATTATTGTTACTCACGATATCGCGGAATTCGTAAGTGTATTTTATGGCAAGTTCAGCAATCTCTGGTTCGTCAGCGTAAAAGCTGTGTGGGAGTCCAAAATCAATGTGCCAAAGTCTAAGAAATAGTGCCGTTATACTAATAATAAATATTAATATATGATATGTGTATGGCCGGATTTTTGAGATCATCTTTTATATTATACGCCCTGATATTGGTGTTATTTTTATCCGTTCGACTTGTGGGTTTGGGATATGACATGTCTAATTCAGATGGGGCAAGGTGGCACCGACGTTCTGTGAGCTTTTTAGACGCTCTAAAGCAAGGAGATCTCAAAAGCACCTATCAACATAGTCAGCCTGGGGTTACGCTCATGTGGCTCAATGCGGGAATACTTCAAGTAACAAAAATGTATCCATATCTAGAAGATTCTCAGAAATATCCTTTGATCGATCGCAACGCACGAGTTGCAGTAGTAATTGTTCTAGCAATTTTACTAATTTTTCAGGTGTGGGCAGTAAAAAGAATTTTTGGACACGAGACGTCGTTATTCTATATGTTTTTTGTGTCGGTCGAGCCGTTTCTTATAGGAATTGACAGGTGGATGCACCTAACCTCACTAGAAACTTATTTCGGATTTGCATCCTTTTTGTTTTTGCTTTTATGGATGAAGGAGAAAAAGTCTATCGTTTTAGTAATATCTTCCCTGTTTCTGTCGTTGGGTGTTTTATCAAAGCTGACTACCTTTTCACTGCTACCTTTATTTCTAGTATTTATAGTCGTATCACAAATTGATTTTAAAAATATTCGTGGTGATTTAAGCCGAGGCGTATTAGCTAGGATATTAAAAAGCGTGTTACTGTTTTCTATCGTTTTTATCCTGGGAGCTTTTATTTTCTTTCCTGCCCTTTGGGTAGCCCCTGGGTATGTGATAAATGAGTTTGTTCATTCAGTGACTAGGGCTGTTTCAAGCGACGTACGTGGGCAGTATTTTACCGGGATTTTATCTTATCTTTACTATTTTATTGTTTTGGGATTAAAACTTTCTCCGATTACATTAATATTGTTGGTTTTTGGAGGTGTATTTTATAAAAAACTTGTAAAACAGCCGTATTTTAAATATTTCATACTGACAATTGGGTATTTCGCATATTTATTAGTGTTACTTACAATTGCCGACAAAAAGATAGATCGCTATTCCGTTATTTTATTTTTGGGGTTGCTTCTTGCCATTTCCGTGTTAGTTAGCAAGGCTTCCAAAACATTGAAGGTGGCTGTAATACTGGGATCCTTAGCGGTGCTAGCCTTTGCATCTTCCATACACGGTCCCATTTATTCGGGTTATTACTCTCCTTTATTTGGAGGTACTAGCCAAGCCTTGAAATATGGTTTTTATGAAAATAGTGGCGAATACTATTCTGATGCAGCGTTCTACGTAAATCAGCAAGGAAGGGGTTTAAAAGTTTTGGTACCGGATAATTACGAATCGTTTATTTATTATTCCTGGAATAAGTATCAAAAATACCCAGGCGCAGAAACTGATTATGTGGTTTCTTCCGTAGATTTTGACAGAAAGCTTCCCCGCTCGGAGATTTGTCCAAAACTTGTTAAAACGTTTGGACCGCGAGGTACAAATGTTGTTTTTGTATATAAATGTGAAGATGGGTTTCCTATTATTAGGTAGTCACATTCGTTTAGTTTGTACGCTCACCTATTCTGTTATATAGTGAACACAGTAGTTAATTTTTGAGAGGTTACTATGCCGCATAATAAAATTGCTCTTGCATCGTTGCTGTTAATATTTTCTTTGTTTGCTACAGGATGTTCGCTTAAATTAGGTGGTAGCACAAAAGCACCCTCTCTATCCGAAGCGCAACCAATAGCAGAGGAAGAGGAATTGCCTGAAAAGTCAGATTCGAACAACATTACCGCTTCTTTAAAAAGCTTATTTGATTCCGGAAAATCACAGAAATGTGCTTGGGAAAATAAAACTGACGAAGGAAAAATCTCAGGTGTAATTTACTTTAAGGGAGATAAATTCTATCAGGAAACAACCCTTGCGGATGGTAAGAGAATGTACGCTATAAGTGATGGGGCTAATATGTACAGTTATTTTGACGGTACTAACACAGGTTTTAAAGTTGCGATGGACTTTGGTGCGATTAAAGATACAGCAGAGAACCTAAGTGGCGAGACCAAAGACATGGCACCTGATTTTGAGAAGAATATGGATTTTAAGTGTGCAGCTTGGGCAGTGGATGAAAGTAAATTCACTCCTCCAGCAAATATCACATTTACAGATTTAAGCGGTATGTTGCAGAATCTTGACGGTTTGTTAAAAGATGTTGACGTAAGCAAACTCATGGGCAAGTAGACTTGTTTATGGGTAATATTCGGTATATTATTTGTTTGTGCCAATATTAGAGAAACCGTTATCAGAGCTCTTACGTCCCAAAACGCTTGCGGAGTTTATTGGGCAAGGTCACTTAGTTGGTGAGTCAGGTCCGATAAATAGACTTTTAAGAAGTGGTGAAGTTAATTCAATGATCTTTTGGGGTCCTCCCGGTGTTGGTAAGACTACACTTGCAAGAATAATTGCACACGAATTAAAAGCTAATTTTATCGAGATCTCCCCTACTGTTTCAGGTGTAAAGGACATCAAACTTGCAGTGGAAAACGCTAAAAAAGATTTTTTTGGCGAAAAACCTACTACTATATTATTCGTTGATGAGATTCATAGGTTTAACAAGGCGCAGCAAGACTATTTATTACCCCATGTAGAAAAAGGTACGTTGGTATTAATTGGTGCAACTACAGAGAACCCTTCTTTTGAAGTCGTCTCTCCCCTACTCTCAAGAACAAAAGTTTATGTTTTCAATCCTGTAAGCAAAGACGAAATGAGAGGTATGTTGGCACGGGTGTTTGCGTATCTAAAAGATAGAAATATTGAACTTTCCCTTCCAAAAGACACCTTGGAATTACTATTAGAATCCTCCAACGGTGATGTAAGAAATTTGCTTAATTCGATAGATACGATTGTTCGAGTTGGAATTAATAACGCAGATGCGGAAACTGTTAAAAAAGTTTTGCAGGAGAATTTTAACCGCTACGACAGGACTGGGGAGGAGCATTACAACACCATAAGTGCCTTTATCAAGAGTATGCGTGCAAGTGACGTTAACGCAGCACTGTATTATTTAGCGCGTATGGTTAACGCAGGTGAAGATCCACTATTTATTGCCAGAAGAATGGTGGTTTTTGCATCAGAAGATATTGGAATGGCCAGTCCAACCGCACTAATTGTCGCCAATGAGGTTTTTAAGGCCTGCGACACAATAGGTTATCCGGAATGTCAGATAAATTTAGCTCACGGTACTGTTTATATGTGCACTTCAAAGAAAGACAGATCAGCTTATAACGCGTATTTTATGGCTTTAGATGACGTAAAGAGGCTTGGTAACCTAAACATACCTCTTGAGATAAGAAACGCCCCGACAAAGTTTATGAAGGATCTAGGTTACGGAAAAGGTTATGAGAAGTATCCCAACAAGGCTAACGCGTACTTACCAAAAGAATTAAAAGATCGGAAATATTACAACCCTAAGCGCGAGGATTAAATGGACTATTTTTAGCCAAATGCCTGTCAAGTAAATCCAAATTTCTTGCATTAGATTTATAAAAGAAGTCCGTAAAATCTCCAAGAATAGGTATAAGCCCAATTAAAAAGTCCAAAACAATATTCACAAGCATTTTATAGACAATTTTATTGGGGATACTCATTTGTACTGCAATCAAAAGGAGGTAAATTGATAGGGCAAAGGATATGACGTCGCCAAGGCCCGGGATTATTCCAAGTAGGGGGTCGATACCAAACTTAATTCCCAAAACGTCGAATTTGTTGTCCAGTAAGTCGGTAAGAGATCTAATTATTCGGTAATGTTTCTGCAGATTTGTATTCATGGATTACGATCTGCACTGTCTACTTAGTTTCCGGTTGCGACGGTGCCGTAATTTACAAAGTACATGATCTTTGCAGATGCCTTTGCTTCCTGAATCCATGTTGAGTACTGTAATGATAGCTTTTGCTGTTTTAACTCAGCAATTACCTGATCTTTAAATTCCTGACTATCTGCATTTTCGGGAAGGTACTTAGCATTATCCTCTTTGTATTTTGCAATTTCCTCATCTGTGACCTCTATTTTTGAGATAAGCATTTTTTCTAATTTTTTCTGAAGAGTGAGTTGCTTGTTCAACTCTTCTCTCGTGATATTTTGTTGTGCCATTGCGCTCTCTAATTCCAAACCTTGGGCTTGTAGAGTCTGCTCTATCTTGCTAATTTCTGCGTCCAGCTCTTCTTGAGAAACGGTTATATTTTGTTTCTTTGCTTCCTGAGCAATTAAAGCTTCAGTAATTAAATTATCTAAAACCTGCGCCCCTTGGGTTTTCTCGAGGTATTTTATAACTGTAGGTCTGTAAATAGGTTGTCCGTTTACTACAGCCGCAACAAACAAAGATTTGTAGTAGACAAACCCGAATGCTATTACTGCTATGGCTGCTATAGGGAATATAACTCTCGGACTAATTCTTGGTAATTTAAAATTTAAACCTTTCTTAGATGATGTGTCCTGAGACATTTCACTCTGAGAATTTGTGTTTAAACCGGCTGCTTCTATAGGTTTTTGATCTGTAATTTTCATTATTTTAGTATAACACAGATCATTTAGTGTAATAAGTACAAATTAAATTTTGATATTTAGAAAGTAAAAAGTATCCAGAAAGCGTGAATAATTCCAGGAACGTAACCTAAAAGTGTCAACGCAATGTTTATCCAAAAATGAACCGTTAACCCTACTACCATATAAACAGCAGCAGGCGGTAATAGTATTGCTAATAAAATTAGAATAGGTGAAGGCATAGCCATATAACTATAGCTATAAATCATTAGAAAGGTATTAATTCTAAGTAAGCATGCAGTAACGGTTGTTTTACACTTGTTTGCGTTTTGAGTACACAATTAGCAGAATGTTTATCGCCATAAAACCTGCCAGTGCAAGAAGAGGTATAGATACGAATCCGAATAATTCAACATATTTGGTCGTACAGGAAACCCCTGAGATACAGGTGCCCAGAGTACCCTGAATAATATCGTAGTAAATCAAATTATGATAAATGGAAACTAAGGTTCCTATCACGTTTAGGGCAAATATATACATATAGACTTTATAGTCTTTTTTCAAAAGAGCGATCGGAATTATTACAGTAAGCGGGTATAGGGCTACTCTTTGATACCAGCATAAGACACACGGCCAATAAAAAAGTACTTCGCTAAAATATAGACTTACCAGCGTGCCTAAAACCGCGATAAACCAGATTAGGTAGAGTATATTTCTTTGGGTTGCCCATCTATTAATGAATGACACTTTAGTTATTTTACACCACGCTTAAAAATTATTTGATATACTTTATACATGAAACTTATTATTAAGTTAGCAACCGCAACATTCGCAGTATTTATAGCTTCCTACGTTATCCCAAATGTGGAGGTGGATTCTGTAGTTACAGCATTAATAGTGGCTGTGGTACTTGGTGTTTTAAACACCTTTATTAAGCCTCTTATTGTACTTCTAACTTTGCCTATTACTATTTTAACTTTAGGAATCTTTTATTTTGTGATTAATGCATTGTTGGTAATGCTAGCCTCACAGCTAATTCCCGGTTTTTTCGTAGGATCGTTTATTGCGGCACTCCTATTTAGTTTTGGTGTGTCACTTGTGAACTCATTTTTAAACCTTTTTGTTGACTAAGTTTTCGGAGTATAATTTAAGTATGCCCAAACATAAAATTTCCAAAGCCTATACTTTATATAGTTTCCATATTCCGGCACTATTAATACTTGCTGCTCTTGTGGTTGGAACCATGGGTGTTTCGTACAAAGCGCTTTCCCTTCAAGGTTCTGTATTAAGTAAAAAGTCCGAAAACAAGCCTGAAAAACCCACTAAATCAGATAAAAACTCAAATCCTGGAAATGATAGCACCGAGCATAAGAAAAATGTTGACACAGTGGTAGAAAATTTGGGCAAAGTAGCAGAAATCGAGAAAAAAAGAGGAAATGTTGAGGTTAGTACTGAGGTGGAAGAGGTTAACGACGATATAGATGGTGAAAATAGCGTTGAAACCGTCGAAATAATTGATGAATTGGAAAGTAGACCTCAATGGCAAAACATATTATTAGGAACGGATTATAAAAATCTTGGTCAGCTCCGATCGCAAATAGTCCGTAACGAGAATTCTATTAGAAAACTTACTAATTCTCTGGAAAAGCTTGGAACTGATGCAGATGTTGATTTAGTGACTGCGCAGATACGTACTATGGAGCAGGAACAGGAAAGATTGATGGGGATAGTCCAGGAGAACGAGAGTCAGTTTAGCGTGCTGGGCTGGGTTTTTAAGCTTTTAAATGGCTATACTGATACAAACGATGGTGATTCTCCGGAAACTACTGAGAGTTCCGAAACAACCACCACCGAGTAAGCGTAGATACTGCGCCATAGTTACTCAACTATAAGTTTAC
>CAYMCX010000028.1:8944-9184 GCA_964389145.1 uncultured Candidatus Saccharibacteria bacterium | reverse complement strand
TTTTTCGGGGGAGTTGATAGAATTTCCAAACCCAAGTGACACACTTATTACAGAGTACTTGGACAACTTATCAAAGAATTTGCACGGAAAAATTGTTTATGTAGGCGAGAATTTATGTGACGTAGCTTTAAGAAAGGCCGTTGCTTTGGGCGTAAAAGGCATTATTACCGGGGGTACTCAGGCTGAAAGCTACAAATACGCAAAAGAAAATGATGTATTTATTGGATTGTTTACAGGTTT
>CAYMCX010000028.1:0-8934 GCA_964389145.1 uncultured Candidatus Saccharibacteria bacterium | reverse complement strand
AAGGGGTATCAAATAGATTTGTTTTTATAGATGGAGAGCAGCGGGTTTTAAGGATTCCGGCCCCGGAAAAATTTGAGGCGACTTTGATTAAAGAGGGGAATAAAACTTTATTAAAGAGTGTGAAAAGTGGTATGGGTGTGATGACATTGCAAAAACCTTATTTTGGCAGAATAGGAACCGTTGACAGAGTTAAGGAATTTAGTATATTGGTTAGGTTCCCTGATAAGGAGGAATCGGTTGAAATATTTATTCCGAACCTTCTATTATTGGGATGATGTTTAGGAAATTTATGTCCCGTACTGACAGATTCCAACGAATTTTTATAACGCTTTTAGTTGCCGTAGCATTCTTCTACGGAGGTTACTACATGGGAAAAAGCGGCTACCTATTTGAAGTTAAGAAAAATCCTCCAAAAATTGAAGTTATAAATAGAAGTTCTACAGACAAAGAAGTTGATTTCGCGCTTTTCTGGCAAGTGTGGGATTTAGTAAGTTCAGATTATTTAGAACGTCCCGTCGACCATCAGAAAATGTTGTATGGTGCCATCACAGGTATGGTTAATGCACTGGGCGACCCTTATACCTCTTACTTATCCCCGGAAGTTAATAAGGCTGTTACCGATGCTATAAATGGCACATATCAAGGTATTGGGGCAGAATTAGGGCTAAAGGATGGCCAGTTAATTGTTGTTTCGCCGTTAGACGGTTCTCCTGCAAAAGAAGCAGGTGTGAGATCCGGAGATAGAATTTTGGAAATTGAAGGCGTTCCCACCCCAGGAATTACACTTAGCGAGGCCGTATCAAAAATTAGAGGGGATTCCGGCAGTATGATTTCTCTAAAACTTCAGAGAGGTGCTGAGGATGCTTTCACTGTAAATATAAAGAGGGGCGTAATAAACATAGCTAGTGTCAAATGGGAAGATAAGGGTGACGGTACTTTATATATAAGAGTAAGTCGCTTTGGAGGTGACACGAACAAGGATTGGGCAAAGGCAGTCAGCGAAGCTAACATCAAAATGAGTGATTTAGACGTAGTTGTTGTGGATGTGAGAGGAAACCCCGGAGGTTACTTACAAAGTGCGCAATACCTGGCCGATGAGTTTGTAAAAAAAGGTCCCGTACTTTGGCAAGAATCCGCCACAGGTGAACAAACCCCGCTAAACGCAGAAAGACCCGGAAACTTTGAAGATCTGCCGGCTGTGTTTGTGCTGATCGATGAAGGAAGTGCTTCTGCTTCTGAAATATTGGCAGCCGCGTTGAGGGAAGATATTGGCGCTAAGCTAGTAGGTGTTAAGTCGTTTGGAAAAGGTACGATCCAAGATGCCAAGGACTTTGAAGATGGGTCCGGTGTTCACCTCACAATTGCAAAATGGTTGACACCAAATAAAGAGTGGATACACAAGATAGGACTAGAGCCTGACGTGGTTGTGGAAAGACCCGAATCTGATATTGAGAACGAGACCGATACTCAATTAGAAAAAGTATTAGAATTAGCAAAAGAAATCTAGCAACATAGAGCCCGAAGAAACTCTATACTAGAAAGGTTTAAAAAGGAGCAAACATATGAGAAACAAAGGTAGAACTATTTTAGGATTTTTTTCCTTATTATTTTTTATTTACATAATTATTTATGCCGCCGGAGGTTTTGGGCAAGTTCAAAGGACCTTGATTCGCCTTTGGAATGAATTTTTTCCCAATAGTAAGTACGAAATCTCGAGCAGTTTATTTAAACAAGAAGTAGTTGAGGAGGAATCGTCCATTATTAATGTGGTCGATTCGGTTTCTCCTGCTGTGGTGTCTGTGGTAGTTAAAACCATAAATTTTGACGTGTTTACCGGTCCTTCGGCGTCTGAATCAGGTATTGGAACCGGTTTTATTGTTGATTCTAGCGGTCTTGTAGTAACAAATAGCCACGTTGCGGACAATGAAAAAGGTCAGTACTCGGTTTTGCTCAAAGATGGGTCAACTTACGATGTAACTCAGATTCATTTGGATCCTCAGGCAGATCTGGCAATTCTTGAAATAAGCGGTCGGGACCTTCCAACTGTGGAACTAGGGGACTCGGACAAATTAAAAGTTGGCCAGCGCGCAATCGCTATTGGCAATGCTCTTGGGAGATTTTCTAATACTGTAACAGTCGGAGTAGTTTCCGGTATCGCTCGTGAGCTTACTGCTGCCTCTCCTTTTGGCGAATCAAAGAACTATGAGGGAGTTATCCAAACAGACGCAGCGCTAAATCCCGGTAACAGCGGCGGACCACTCCTTAATTCTTCCGGTCAGGTTATCGGAATAAATGTAGCTACAACACAAGGAGCTGACAACATAGGTTTTGCAATTCCTGTAAATACTTTAAGACCTATCCTAGAATCCTTTTTAAAAGAGGGAAAAATAGTCAGGCCGTTTCTTGGGGTTGAATATTCGATAGTTACAAAAGAACTTGCCGACTTAAGAAAACTTCCGGTAGGTGCTTTCGTATCAAGGGTAGTACCGGGTTCTCCCGCCCAGAAAGCAGGGATTACTAGAGGAGATATTATAGTTACGTTCGAGGAAACTCCGGTGGATTCGGAAAACTCTTTGTTTGAGCTTATTAGAAAGAAAAAAGTGGGGGATAAAGTGGAATTAGTAGTAGATAGATCCGGTAAGAAAGTGACTATTCAGGCTGTATTGGAAGAAGTGCCGGACAATTTGTAGTTATTCAGCTGCAACAGGATCACTAGTTCCCGAACTTATATTTGAGGAGTCTTCCAGAATTTCATCAATACCGCCGTTCATAACGGCAGGGATATTGTGATAGTTTTTGTTTATTCTGTGATCGGTAATTCTATCTTGAGGCCAATTATAGGTTTTAATCTTCTCCGAGCGGTCGCCCGTACCAACTTGTCCTGATCTTATATCCACAATGCTTTTAACCTGTTGCTCCTGCATCAAATTGTACAAGCGCGACTTTAGGATATCCATTGCCTTTTCCCTGTTTTTAAGCTGAAATCTCTCTTCCTGGCACTCTACAACAACTCCGGTGGGCAAATGGGTGAGTCGCACGGCAGTAGAGACTTTATTAACGTTTTGTCCCCCGTGGCCGCCTGCTCTGAAGAAGTCCATCTTAACGTCTTCAGGCCGTATTTCGATATTTATTTTCTTAAGCTGTGGAAGTACAGCTACAGTTGCTGTTGATGTATGAATACGTCCGCCAGCTTCGGTGACAGGTACTCTTTGAACCCTGTGTACCCCTGACTCGTTTTTCAAAAGGTTGTAAACATTTTTACCTCTTATTCCTATAGTTGCGGTCTTAATACCTCCGGCTGTGTTCTCGGAAAAAAACAATTCCTCGGTTTTCCAGTTTACTCTTTCTCCGTATCGCATATACATTCTATACAGATCAAAAGCAAATAGCCCTGCCTCGTCCCCTCCGGTTCCTGATCTTATCTCTAAAATAGCTTCGTTAAAGTTTATTAACGGTTCTTCCCCGTCATCCGAGGCTGTTTCGTAATTGCCGTTTGAAGCGTCAATAGAGTTTTGAAGACCTTGGATTTGGCCTTCAATTTCCTTGATTTCGTCTTGAATTAAGGTTTTCATATCCTCGTTAGCCTCGTTTTCCAGAAGCTGTTTGTCTTCATTGAGCCTATTTT
This sequence comes from uncultured Candidatus Saccharibacteria bacterium, assembly GCA_964389145.1. Lineage (GTDB taxonomy): Bacteria > Patescibacteriota > WWE3 > UBA101185 > UBA10185 > CAYMCX01. The sequence goes on along the minus strand of CAYMCX010000028.1, from coordinate 5,309 downwards.
CAAGTATTTTTATTTCGTTTTGTAGGTTTTGGTTTAGTTCGTTCACAAGGGGATTATACCTTAATAGGTAGATCGCGTCAGCTTTCTTAGCTCCTCTATAACCTTTGTATAGTGTCGTAAATTATGAATACTGGCAAGTCGTAGTGCCAGTGTGTCTTCTATTTTAAATAGATGATGTAAATAGGCCTTTGTATAGTTTTGGCACGTATGGCAGTCACAAATTGGGTCAATAGGGGATTGATCAGTTTTGTAAGCAGATTTCCCTATGTCTATGTAGCCAAATGTGCTTTTGTTATTAAGGATTTCAGCATTTTCCGGCTTTGTATTAAATACATAAAGCCTTTGGTGTCTTGCATCTCTGGTGGGGAGTGTACAGTCAAAAATGTCCCATCCCATTTGATACAGCTGTACTATTTCACAGGGTTTGCCCGTACCAAGCGCAAATTTGATCTTATTATCGGGGATAAGCTCCGCAATATACTTTGAGATCTCCATATCAAGCACACCCTCGTCATTTATGGTGTATCCGCCATAACCGTACGCATCAAAATCCATCTCAATTAGCTTTTCTGCACACTCTTTGCGTAATTTCTTGTCCCAACCGCCTTGGATTACAGCAAGAAGCAACGGACGTTGTTCTTTTGGATACTTTAAGTACTCATCCTTGCATTTCTTAGCCCAGAGTAAAGTCCTATCAACGGAGTCTTTTATGTCTTTTTCGCTCGCTGTGGGAGGCGTAAAGTCGTCCAGGCATATTACTATGTCCGAACCTATGGCTATTTGTGTTTGGATTGATTGCTCAGGTGTAAAAATTTGCTTTCTTCCGGTGCCTGTGGAGAAGACAACACCTTCGTCTGTAATCTTACCCTTTGCGCCGTTTCTGTGTATAAGTGAAAATACCTGCCAACCACCGGAATCCGAAGTAACCAGGCCTTTAAAGTTCATCAATCCTTTAACGCCGCCTAGTTTATTTAAGTCTTCCAAACCGGGTTTTTCAGCAAGGTGTAAGGTATTAACTACAATTCCTTCAACACCTGCAGCTTTAAAGTCCAACGAATCCAAAGATTTTATAACTCCGCGTGTTGCATCCGGTAGGTAGATTGGTAACGCATATGAAGCACCTTTAACCTTTAATTCATTAATCCTGTTACTGTTTTTTAGAGTATTTTGCATATAGCTGCCCGCACGCGGCGTCTATTTCTACGCCAAAATCTTTTCGGATGGTGCACCCAATATGGCTGCTATCCAAAATTTCTTTAAATTTTCTTACCGTTTCTGGGTTTGCCCTCTTGAACGTGCCAATTGTAGGTCCGGGATTAAACATTATCAAATTCACATGGTATAGATAGCTTTTAGGACCTTGGTTTCTAATTAGTTTCACCAAACTTTCCGCGTGTTTAGCAGTATCATTAATACCACCCAGGACCAAGTAGGAGATAAACACTTTATTATTTGTAGTTTGAACATGTTTAGATACAGCCTCCATAACTTTTTTTATAGAATAGGCTTTAGTGACAGGCATTATTTCTGTGCGTTCCTCTTCAAAAGGGGAGTGTAGGGAAAGGGCCAGGTTAACATTTGGAAATTCACGCATTAGCCTTTCTATTCCCGGAACAACGCCAACTGTCGAAACGCTAATTTTTCTAGGACTCATGCCAACAAATTTAGGATCTGTCAGAGTATGGATGGCTTTAAACACCTCATCTGCGTTAGAAAAAGGTTCTCCCATGCCCATAAAAATTATATTATTTATGTGAATACCTTGTTTGGTAAACCACAGTACTTGATCAACTATCTCATCTTCGGTTAGGTTCTTTTTGAGGCCTAAGGCCCCAGTTGCGCAGAATTTACACCCCATGGCACACCCTGATTGCGAGGAGACACATAACGAATCAAGTTTGTGGCCGCGCTCGGCATTTGTGTAATAGGTCATTCTGACCGCCTCAACCCTTTCGCCGTCTTTAGTCTCAAAGAGGACCTTGTGAACCTGCCTGCCTTTAGATTCACTTACGGGCTTTAGGGTCAGTATTTGATCGCCAAATTCATCTGAAATTATTTGACGTAGTTCTTTGGGCAGGTTAGTTATTTTTGAGTATTCAAGCGTGTTTTCTTTATAAATTGAATTAAGAAGTTGATTTAATCTAAAAGGGGGTTGACTAAGTTTTTTTAGAATGCCCTCTATTTGGTTAAGACGGGACATAGGATTACTCTGGCTGTTTTGCTTCGTTTAATAAGTCTTTAAGAGTCTTTTTGGTGTCTTCTTTTGCTTTTGCGCCCTTTTTAACTATAGATTTAGCTGCTTCCTTCTTTTCATCAGAAAGCTTAAGCTTCTTAGTAAATTTGTCGATTCTTCCTTCAGTATCAACAAATTTTTGAGTTCCGGTAAAGTAAGGATGGCATTTACTACAGATTTCAACGGATATTTCTTTTTGAGTAGAAATCGTATTAAAAGTATTGCCACAAACGCAGGTTACTTTGCAATCGGTATGGACTTGTGGATGTATATTTTTCTTCATAGACAGGGGAGAGTATATCAGGATTTTCTGATCTCGGCAACAATAACTCCCAGGGCAATAACCACCGAATTGATTAGTGTTGCCGGGGTAGGAACCTCGCTTAACATGATGTACGCAAAGGGCAGAACCAGGATGGGTTGCAAGTAGCCCATTAGAGCAGAATCTCTCACAGTTACGTATTCCAAGGCCCATTGGAAGCCCAAATAAGCCACGATCGAGGATAAAATAGCCATATAAAGCACCCCAAGAATTGGTGTTAGGGTAAAACTACTGGGAGTAACAACATGCGGTCCAAACCATCCAAGGTTTTCCATTAAACTAAGGGGAGTAAAGACTATAAGGCCAACATAGAAACTGGTTCCCATTAAGACAAACGGAGAGTACTTTTTTCTCATGGGTTTTAGATGTATAAAGCTCATTGTTTTCTTCAAGAGTCCGGACTTTTCCCCCATGCTCATTTTCGACCAAACGATGTAGATCAGAAAGGATAAACTATATAAAACTGCTAAGAAATTACCCCACATCCTCGTCTTTATCGAGGCCGTAATACCCCCTGACACTGTGGTACTTAACAAAGGTTCCAAAACAATCATCAAGGTCCCCATGATAACTACAGATAGGCCTATTATAACGTTTTTATCTACCTTTTCTTTATAAAAGTAATGGCCTGCTGCTACGGAGAGCAGCGTGCCCAAAACACCTATTATCGTTGCGTCCAAAACCGTTGTGTATTCAAAGGCCGCAAAAATTAAAATCAGACTTCCTTGAGAAAAAAGACCGAGCATAAAGAAATTGAAGTAGTCCCTTTTATCAACAGGGTTTTTTCTAAGCTCCATTAAGATAAAGGGTAAAACAAGAAGACAGGTGACAAGAAATCTAAAAAATAAGAAAGAATTTAATGGTACAAACTCAAGTGTAATTTTTATTACCGGGCCCGCTATTGCCCATATAACATTTGTCAAAAAAAGAACAAGAAAAGCGGCAGCGATGTTACTAGGCAGTTTACGTTTTAACACTAGATTATTCTAACCCAGTCCCCACATTTTTGATAGCTGGACTAGGATTGGTTGTTGAGATAAACTACTCGCATGGAAATAACTTACATTGGACATTCATGTTTTAAGATTAAAGGAAAAGAAGTTACTGTTGTTGTGGATCTATACAATCCCGCGAAAGTTGGCTATAAATTACCAAAACTTGAAGCAGACATTGTTCTAATAACTCACGATCACGAAGATCATAACTATTTAGAAGGTGTGAAAAACTACCGAATGGTTATAAACACAGCAGGGGAATACGAATCAAAAGGAGTTTACATTCAGGGCATCGAGGTATTCCACGACGGAAAACAGGGGGAAGAGCGCGGTGAGAATATAATGTATCTTATTGATATTGACGATGTGGATGTACTTCACGCAGGTGATTTGGGGCACGAATTTAGCGAGGAGACGTTGGATAAGATTGCCAACGTAGATGTGCTTTTACTTCCTGTTGGCGGTACATATACTATTAATGCAGAGAAAGCGGTGGATGTAATCTCCGAGCTTGAGCCGGGTATCGTTGTGCCAATGCACTATCAGACAAGTGACTTAACCGGAATGAAACTGGATCCCTTGGATAAGTTTTTAGATGAAATGGGTGTAAGTGGTAAGAATGGTAAAGAGGAAAAAATTAAGATTTCCAATAAGAGTGATATACCGGAAGAAACCACTGTCATAGTGCTTGAGCCCCAGCACTAAGTGATTTGTTGCTCGTACAAAGCTTAAATGTTATGTCCAATAAAGTCAGAGAAGAAATAAAAGACTCTAAAAGAACGCTTAAGACGCCCTTTGATCTCGAAGCAGAGAAGTCCGTAATTGGTGCGCTATTAATTGATAAAGACGCTATCGTTAAAGTTGTCGAGTTTTTAAGACCCGCGCATTTTTATAAAACAGCCCATATTAATATATATGAAGCAATCGTAAACCTTTACGAACGCAGAGAACCAGCGGATCTGGTAACGGTTCCTTCAGAAATGAAGAAAATGGGACTTTTGGACGAGTCAGGTGGTGTGACCTACCTAACTGAGTTAATCAATTCAGTTCCGACTGCAGCTAATATAGAGTTCTATGCCAAGATGATTAAGGACGAAGCAACCAGGCGTTCCATCATGACAGTTGCAAACCAGATGGGAGAAATGGTGTATCAGGAGCCCAACGTTGATGAGCTTTTAGACAGATCTGAGCAACTTTTGTTCTCAGTTTCCCAGGATAGAGTTCATCAGGACTTTGTTCCGGTCAAAGAAACCTTGGAGGTAACCTTTGAACGTTTGGACGAACTTTCTAAAAAGAGAGGTTCTTTGCGGGGAGTACCAACGGGATTAAAGACTTTGGATAAAATGCTTTCAGGTTTGCAAAAAGAAAATCTTGTTATTTTGGCAGCGCGACCTTCTGTTGGTAAATCTTCTTTGGCGATAAATATAGGACAATTAGCGGCTGTGAACCATAAAGTAGGTATCGCTCTATTTTCTTTAGAAATGGGTCGTGAGTCTATTGTTGACCGTATGATCTCCGCACAGGGAAATATCGATAACTGGCGTATAGCGACCGGAAATTTAGAAGCAGAGGATTTTGAAAAATATTCAATTGCAGCAGGAGAGTTGGCAGAAGCCCCCATTTTTATTGATGACACTCCGGGAATAGGGGTTATGGAAATGAGAACAAAGGCACGTCGTTTAATGGCAGAGCACGAGATTGGTCTTATCATAGTTGACTATTTACAGTTGGTTAGAGGAAGAAATCTCGAAAGCCGCGT